>NZ_JAFAVV010000932.1 GCF_019242285.1 Bradyrhizobium sp. | reverse complement strand
TATGCCGCGCGCCTTCGCCTTGTCGCCATAGAGCTGGGCAAACCCCTCGATCAGGGCCTCCAATCGCATCACGATGGTCGGGCTTCGCTGGATCATCGTCACGTCGGCGCCGGCCGCGCAGAGATCGGCACAGACGTCGTGGGCCGTCGTTCCCGAGCCCACCACGACGCATCGGCGTCCGGCATGATGGCGACCGCCCCGGTACCAGCCCGCATGCTGCTGCACACCGGCGAACCGCTCCTTGCCGGGGACGTCGGGGATTTTCGCGGCCCCGAATATCCCACTCGCGACGACGAGCTGCCGGGGGTTGAGCTCGATCATGCGGCCGCCGCGCCTGACCTGCAGCCGCCACATGTTCCGCGCATCGTCGAATTCCGCGGCCACGCATTCGGTCCCGGTCCAGACGTCAAGGTTCATCACGGATTGATAGGCGTCGAGCCAGTCGGCGAACTGATCCTTCGAGGGATGGAGCGGCCAGTCCTCCGGATAGGGAAAGCCCGGCATCCGGTCGAAATACGAGGGCGAGTGCAGCGCCAGCCCATCGTGACGCTCGCGCCAGGTGTCGGACGGGCGTTCACGGCGGTCGATCAGCAGCGTCGGCACGCCAAGTCGCTGAAGCTGCGCGCCGAGCGCCAGCCCGCATTGCCCAGCGCCGACGACGACGCAATAGGGCGCGGGAGCGGCGGAGGCGTCACGAGGCCAGTCACTCCCGGCCGCGTTCCCGTTCAACGGCTTCGAGGCAAGGGCCCGGTCGGACGGGTTTCCGACAGGCTTGAGGTCGGCCACGGACGTGAGCACTGTCCACGCCTTGCCCTGCCTGAGGCGGACGACGGCATGACAGCGGGCGGTCCTGGTCTCGAAGGTCGCAACGCCCTCGACGATCTCGTCATTGAGATGAGCCGGCCCCATCTGCAGCCATGCGGCGGGAGCGGCGCGCGCAAGACATGTGTCCAGCATCGCGCGGATCGAGTCCTGCCCCTCGGCGGTATGGATGTTCCAGGTGAGCGCCAGCAGGTCGCGCCAGAACGCGTCCGGATGAAACAGCGTCGCCAGCGCGTCGATATCTGCAGCCAACAAGGCTTGGTTGAACGAGGAAAGCCATTTGCTCAATTGCCCGTCGGCGATGTTCGTGACCATGTCGGTCCCTCCAGTTGGGTGACAAGGTCGCGAACGTCGTGGGGTGCGGTTACAGGTTGATTGCAAAACCCGCCATGGGCCGAGTCGATGGATTACAGATGCAATTGGCGCGAGGCTTTTCACGCAGCTTTGACCGCGCCATTCGATCAGCGCCGGCGTGCCTTCGCCGGCCGGCGCACGGCCCTGACCTTGCCGCTCTTGCCGCCGCCGCAATAGAACAGATCGGCGCCATCGGATTCGAGCCCCGATATGCCGGTGCCGGTGGGCAGCTCCAGCCGTTGCAGAACCTCGCCGGTCTGCGGATCGATGCGCCGCAATTCGCTCTCGTCGCCCTCCCAGGTGCCATGCCAGAGCTCGTCGTCGACCCAGGTGACGCCGGTGACGAAGCGGTTGGACTCGATGCTGCGCAGGATGGCCCCCGTCTCCGGATCGATCTGGTGGATCTTGCGGTCGCGATAGACGCCGACCCAGAGCGCACCCTCGGCCCAGGCCATGCCGGAATCGCGGCCGCCGCCGGGGGCCGGGATGGTCGTGAGCACGCGGCCGCTCTCGGGATCGATCTTCTGAATGCGGTCCTCGGCGATCTGATAGATGTGCCGGCCATCGAAGGCGGTTCCGGCATGCCCGGGCACGTCGATGGTGCGCATGATCGTGCCGCTTGCGGGATCGAGCGCGTTGATCCGGTCGCCGGACGCGAACCAGACATGCTTGCCGTCGAGGGTGACGCCGGCGACCTGATCGATGCCGGGGAAGGGGCCATATTCGCGGACGATCTCGGCGGTCGATCGGTTCATGATGTCATCCTCTTCGCTCGGTGCCAGTGCCCAACCTAGTCGGCGGGAAGCGACGCGGGGAGTAACAAGGTCGTCGTGAATCCGCCGACCGGCGGCGTCATCCAGCGCCGCGCCCGCGCGCGGCCGAACGACTGCACCTTGCCAGTGGCCGCGAGCTGATCGAGCGCGCGCTGCACGGTGCGCTGGCTTGCGCCCAGCGCCAGCGCGAGAGCTGAGCTCGACCATGATTCACCGTCGGCGAGGAGGGCGAGCACCGGCGCATGCGGCTCCTCGACCGGCCGTGCCAGCACCACGATGTCGCGGGCGCGGCGCGCGGTCAGCGCGAACCCGTCCTTCGTCGCGCTGACGATGGCAAGCGGCCGCAGCATGCTGCGCAGCCGGCCGATCTCCACGCGCAGCCGCGCACGATGCGACTCGTCGGCGTGCTTGCCGCGAAAGGCGCGCGCGATCAGCGTTTCTCTCGGCACGTCGCGCGGCCACGCCTCGGCAAGCGCGCGGGCGAGCGTAAACAGCACCGGACGTGTCGCCAGCGAAACGGCCGCGCCTGCGTCGCGCACGGCATGGCGGCAGGCGTCCACGACCAGCGCCTTGGAAGCCTGCAGGGCCTCGACCTCATCGAGGCGCAAGAGCTGTTCCTTGCCGCGCGCGATCAGACGCGCGGCAGGCGCCATCAATGTCTGCGAGGCGGTTTCGACCTCGGCGGCAAGCGCAGGGATCCGCGCCTGCCGCGCCGCGCGCCCGGCGCGGGCCAGTGCAGCACGGGCCAATTTGGTCCGCAGCCGGCGCATCGCGATGCCCGCCCGCACCAGCTCGTGGGCGGCCAGCGAGGCTGGCGGAAAGGGCGAGGGATCGAGGTCTTCGACCTTGCGCTCGGCCTCGTCGAGCTGCCCGATCAGGAGCAGGCGGCGGATTTCGAGATGCTGCGCATGCGCGGCATTGAGGCGGTCGCCATGTGCCTCCAGCGTGACCCGTGCCGCGTCGAGCGCCTTGGCCGGCCAGGCGAGGTCGCGCGAGGCCAGCGCGATCTCGGCTTCCGCCACGACACAACGCGCCCGCGCCACCGCCTCCCTGGGACCGAAGCCGCGTGCCGCCCTGCGCAGCAACGCCTTGGCGCGGTCGAGCTCGCCGAGCTGCGCCATCGCAATGCCGCGTAGCGCGAGCGCCGGCGCGTCGTCGCGCAACGCGACCCGGTTCAGCGCACCCAACGGATCGCCGGCAGCAAGCGCCCGCGCCGCGGCTGTTATCAGCGAGTCCATCGGAATCCCGTCACATTTGTCACTCTCACCATCCGAGCCTCCGGTCCTAGTCTATCTCGCGACCGAACGACAGGAGGCCGGAGATGCGGGAGGTAGTCACTTCGCGTGAGGATTGGCAGGAGTGGCTGTCACTGGCCGCTGCGCCGACCTTTGCGATCATGGCGCTGCTGAGCACCCTGGGCAGCTCGCCCGGCGTGCTATGCGGGCCGCATGCGATGTCGCCGCTGGGCGGCATGGTCCCGATGTACCTCCTGATGAGCGCCTTCCACACGGCGCCCTGGCTGAAATTGCTGTTGCGTCCGCGTGGTTGACTGCCATCGCGCGCACGCCATCCCACCCAATATCCGAAGGAGAACGATGATGACGACACATTCGACCGGCACGCGGGAAGAATGGCTGGCCGCACGGCTTTCGTTGCTCGAGGCGGAGAAGGAGCTGACGCGGCGGAGCGACGAGCTGGCGCGGCAGCGGCAGGCATTGCCGTGGGTGAAGATCGACAAGACGTACCGGTTCGACACCGGACAGGGAAACGCCACATTGGCCGACCTGTTCCAGGGGCGCTCGCAGCTCCTCATCTACCATTTCATGTTCGGGCCCGACTACACGGCAGGTTGTCCGTCCTGCTCGGCGATCGCGGACGGCTTCGACGGCATCGCGGTTCATCTGGCCAACCACGACGTCACGCTCATGGCGGTGTCGCGTGCGCCGCTCGCGAAACTCGACGCCTACAAGCAGCGGATGGGGTGGAGATTTCCCTGGGCCTCCTCGCAAGGCAGCGACTTCAACGCCGACTTCCATGTCTGGTATTCCGAGGCCCAGCAGCGCTCGGGCGACATCGACTACAACTACCAGCGCCAGAACTACCAGCGCCAGGTGCCGGCGCGGGCGTCGCTGGCCGGCAGCACCATCCGCGCCTGGAAGTCGCCGGCGGCCGGCGGACCCGTTGCGGAGATGGCGGCGATGAGCGGCACCGACGTGCCGACCTATACGCGAGAGCGCCCGGGCGTGAGCGCGTTCGTGCGCGAGGACGGCGTCGTCTATCACACCTATTCCAGCTTCGCACGTGGGCTGGATGGCCTCTGGAGCATGTATCAGTGGCTCGATCGCGCCCCGAGGGGACGCAATGAGGACGGCATCTGGTGGCGTCGCCACGACGAGTACGGCAAACAATGAGGGCAGCTGCGCCTTCGTCAGGCGAAGTCTTCCGGCTTCAACTCGATCGGCTGGCCGTGCAGCGTGCGGTCGGCGGCATGGTCCCAGGCGTCGCGGTAGCGGTGCAGCAGGCCGGCCGTGGCCACGCCTTTTTCGGCGACCAGCCGCTCCAGCGTGGCGAGCCAGTGGTGATAATAGGTCTCGCCGGTGTCGGGGTCGCCTTTGGCCTGCGCCCGCTTGATCTCCTCGCCGAGGGTGGCGGCCCATTCGCTCCAGGTGAAGACGCCGCGCTCGTGCAGCGCGAGCGCCATGGCAAAGGCCTGTGCTTCCCAGGGGGCGCGGAACACCGGGCCTTCGGCATCGCAGGGAAGATCGGGGATGGCGCGCGCGGCCTCGGCCGCCGCCTCATCCATCACAACGGCTCCAGATAGGGCTCGAAGGCATCGATCGAGACCTTGCTGGTCGGATCGGCGTCCGGCCCCCACAGCTCCGCGCCGTCGAACACGACGGTGTAGAGCCACTGGGGATTCTCGCCGGCCTCGATCGCGGCCGAATCCGGAAACACATGGCAGCCGAGGTTGCGCTCGACTGCGCCGACATGGCCGCGCACATAGCGCGGCAGTCTTGTGTGGGTCGCCGGATGGATGTTTTTCGCACGCACGCGGTCTCCAGGATTGAACCTGGCCGGCGCCTGCGGGGCGCGCGCGAACTTGCCGCGCACCATGATGCGCTCGACATCGCTGACGCCGAACTTGCCGCGCGCGAGCGGCTTGGCCGGCCCCTGGGCATGCCCTTCTGCCACCTCCGCGGGCGCGACAAAACCCTTGTCGACCAGCATGTCCTCGAGCCCCAGGAACCATTTCTTGTAATAGGAGCTGGAGAGATAG
>NZ_JAFAVV010000850.1 GCF_019242285.1 Bradyrhizobium sp. | reverse complement strand
TTCGAGATGCGCGAAAGCGGCGTGATCCAGATGCCGCATGGCCGCAAGTCCCGCCACCATCGACAGCGGATTGGCCGAGAACGTGCCGCCCTGCGGCAGCAGCGGCCGACCGGCCGATGCGTCGAACACCTTCATCACGTCGTTGCGGCCGCCGATCGCGCCGATCGGCAAACCGCCGCCGATGATCTTGCCCAGCGCAAACAGGTCCGGCACCAGACCGTAGCGCGCGGCTGCGCCTTGAAAACCCTGGCGGAGGTTCAAAACCTCGTCGGCGATCACCAGGATTCCGTTGGCGCGGGCGGTGTCCTGGACCGCGGCAATGAATTCCGGCTCGGGCGCGATCAAGCCGGCGCGGCTCGGCATCGGATCGATCACGACAGCGGCAAGGCTGTCGGCGTGCCGCGACAGCAGTCGGCGCGCCCCATCGGCGTCGTTGAAGCGCAGCACGACCGTTTCCTTGAGCACGCTTGGCGGCATGCCGCGATAATACGCCGTCGAGCTTGGCGAGGCCGGATCGCCCCAATCCTGCGGTGTCGCGGCCTGGCTGACCTCGACCCAGTCATACGCGCCGTGATAGGCGCCTTCGAGCTTGGCGATGCCGGACCGTCCGGTGAAAGCGCGCGCCGCCTTGATGGCGAACATCACGGCCTCGGTGCCGGTGTTGACGAAACGAACCCGGTCGAGATGCGGAATCCGGCCGCAGAGCAGCTCCGCGAGCTCGATCTCCTGCGCGGTCGGATTGGCAAAGCAGCTTCCGCGCTGCAATTGCCGGGTCACCGCCTCGACGACCGGCGCGAACGCGTGACCATGAATCAGCGTGGTGAAATTGCCGTTGAGGTCGAGGAATTGACGGCCGTCGACATCGAACAGATAGCTGCCGGCGCCGCGCTCGATGTAGCGCGGGATCGGATCGCGCTCGATCGTAACGCGTGCCGTGCCGTCGGGAAACACGAGCTGCGCCCGGACGAAACTGTCGGTGGATTTCGGCCCGATCGCGCGTGACATCGCCGGCCTTGCTTGCGCTGGTTGATTCATCGATCTCTCATCCCTGTCCAAATCATCGACCCCGCAGCGCCGCGGTCGCATCGGCATCGACCTGATCGCCCGTCAGGACCACGCCGTAGACCTCGCGCGCCCTGGCTGCGCTCACGAGTCCGTCCCTGACATCGTCATGGACGGCGCGCGGATCGCGTCGCATCGGATCGCCGAATCCGCCGCCGCCGGGCGAGGCCACCGCGATGCGGAGCGGCGGCAGATGGCGGACGCCATATTGCGGGATGTCGGGACACGAGCCGTCGGCCGGTGTCAGATCGAGCGAGCCCGTCTTTCCGTCGCGCCCGCCGGCGATGACGAAGGCGGTGAGGCCATGGCCGCCCTCGCTGCGGAACGAATATTCGGCGCCCACCTCGACGTCGGCGGCATAATTGATCCCGGGACCGCCGCGAAACTCGCCGGCGCCCTCGCCGTCGCAGCGCATCTCATATTTGTGGATGGTGACGGGATAGAGCTGCTCATAGGCCTCGACGTTCGGCAATCGCAGGCCGCACAGCGTTGGCACCGTTCCCATGCTCGGAAAGCCGTCGCGGCCGCGAACGGCGCCGGAAGCGGGCAGGCCGTGCCAGTGATACAGCACGAAGGTCTCACCGGTCGGCCTGCGGCCCGAAGTGACGCAATGCAACGATTTGCCCCATCCGGCGCAAGCGCGCTTCGGATCGCAGGCCGCGAGCGCCTTCCAGCAGGCGTGCACGATGTCGGTGGCGGGAAAGATCGTGTTCATCGTCATCGGCGCCGGCGGGCGCGCGTTGACGATCGTTCCCTCCGGCGCGTGCACGGTGATCGGACGGAACGTGCCCTGGTTCTTCGGCAGATGCGGCGCCAGAAACGCGACGATCGCAAGATAGGCGCTGGAGCAGGTGTTGGCGATCGAGGAGTTCTTGAAGCCGGCGATCTGCGGCGAGCTGCCGCTGAAGTCCACATGCATGCCGGCCGGCGTCACGGTGATGCGGACGCGAACGCGGATCTCGGCCGCACCGAAGCAGTCATTGTCGCTTTCGTCGCTGCCTTCATAGACGCCGCATGGCAGGCTCGCGATCTCCTCGCGCACCAGGCGTTCGGCATAGTCGAGAATGCCCTCCAGATAATGGCGCGCCGATCCTTCCCGGACAGATGCCAATGCCTCGGCGACGCGGCTGGCGCCGATCCCGGTCGAGCCGACCATGGCGCGCAGGTCACCGTCGAGCAGCTCCGGGCAGCGCGAGTTGAGGAGCAGCAGCCGCCAGAGGTCCTGCCGCGTCTTGCCGGCGTCGATCAGCCGCAGCACCGGCAGGCGGATTCCCTCATGGAAGATTTCGGTCGCGGCGGAATTATAGGTGCCTGCGGCGCCGCCACCGATGTCCGACTGATGGGCCCGGTTGCAGCAGAACGCCAGCAGCTCG
>NZ_JAFAVV010000734.1 GCF_019242285.1 Bradyrhizobium sp. | reverse complement strand
GATGATCCGGAACCCGCCGCGATCTTTGCCACCCGGTGGCAGCATCGCTGTAGCCAGTGCGTTGCCCTCCCTGTCGCGCAACGTGAGGAAAAGCGGCATCTCTCGCTGTACATGGGCCTCGAGGCCGATGTCGCGCTCGATCGCGTTAGGCCGCTCCGGACGCCAGGACTGGACCGCCTTCTCCCGCTCGCGCCGGAAGTATTTTTCGACCGTGTGGCTCATGAGGCGCGACTCATGCACCGCCTCACCTTCCGTCTCGATACGGAACCAGGTCTTACCGTTCGGCGCGTCGCAAACATACTGCATTTCGCCCGTCCTGCGATCGCCGCAATTCTAGAGCGGCGGGCCTGCAAAGCCAATATGAGATTCGGTCCGAGTACAACGCTGCACGATCATATGATCGCAAGTTAGTCTGCAACACCGCGCGACCATTGCCTGAGAGGCAATGGTAGAGCTCGCCGTCGGCATCCTCCCGGTCTTGTCCTTTTCCAGCGCCGCAGGTCACGGTTCGCCGAACGTGGCAATCCGATCAATGCCGCAGACAAACAAGACGCGCTTTTCATCGATCTCGGGATCGCGCAGTGCGTAGGGGCCAGGCTGGCCGGTGTACTTGGTCCAGATGCGGTCGAGCTGTTTGGTGACGTATTCGCCGCCCGGCTCCCACTCCCGCATCTCCTGCTCCACGGTGCACTTTATCTGCACCCAGTGGTAGGCATTGTTGGGATTGACCAGCAGTATCGTCAGGCGCGGATTCTTACGGATCCATTCGCACTTGTGCCGATGCGACGCGGTGTTTACCAGGATCTTGTCGCCCTCATAGTCGAACCACATCGGCGTGAGACCGATCCGGTCATCCGGACCGATCAAACCCAGAGTCATAGTGACCGGCTCATCGAGCAACCGTTTGTACTTTGGATCGAGATCACGCAGGCCCGACGCCTTCTTGCGCTCGCCGACCGCAAACTGGCCCTCCTGCAAGCCGTGAGCAACACTACGAAAATTGGCTATTGTGAAGCCTTCCGACATCGTTTCCTCCATCGAATTCGCGCTTATGCCGCCCGCGATCAACATCGAAGATCAAAACAGCCGACGAAACAATACCTAGATATTGCCGGTCGTGCTTACTTGGCTTCCATAGGCAACGCTTCGTCTGGCGGCGTCGACCTCTCGCCAAAGGAATGTTGCGGGTGCGAGAGGATGTCCGCTGTGGGTCAGGTGCGCCGTCGCGCGTGTCTGTAGTTCCAGGCCTTCCCTCAGCGGCGGACGTCGCGGCTGCCATCGCGATCTTCGGCTGGCGCCAACTTCGGAGATCGGCGCATGCCTTCGCCAAGTCCGAGGTTCAAGCCCGGCATACGGACAACGACAGATATGCTTAAGCGCTATCCCATTTCCTTTCCCGATGTGACATCATGACGTCTGACGCAGTTCATCTCTGGCGAACCGGATGTAAGGGATTCTCGAGCAGGGAGTCGTTGCGATGTCGCTTGCCGAAGCTGTGAACGATCGGGGCGCGTCCGCGCGTGCTCTCTACGACAAACTCGAGGACCGCGTCCTCGCTCGCGATCAGGTCGGCGCCAGCGAGTGCTACTATGATCTGATGCGCGACGGTCGTCCGCTTCCCGAGATGTTGCGCGAGGCCGTGCGCATCCATGGTCCCTACACGCACGTTCCCTATCACGAGCGGATCGACGACGGTTTCGTCAACTTCGTCAACAACGACCATTGCCTTTTGAGTGCCCGTGCCACCTTGCACCTGTCGAAGTGGCTGCCTGCGGAGATGGCCGGACTGCCGATGGCGCAGACCATCTGGTACATTCCGACCGGTCTCGACATCTGGAACCAGAAGATCAACAAGGCGCCCGGCCATTACGCCCGCGGCATGGCGCCCCAGAACGGCGCACCGCCGAAGCCCGTGGTGCACTGGCCGGACCAGGAGCCGGAGCATCTCGACGGGCCGTTGCGCGACCGCCTCGATCACTGGATGACGCTGGTGCATCGCGGCCGCGTACTCGAAGCCTATCGGGTCTTTCTCGGACTGATGCAGAACGAGCCGGAGCGCAAGGCGGTCCTCGCGGAACTGGTGTTCGCCGGCCTCATCGATTTGCAGGACCGTGCCTTCCTCAATCGTTCCTACACGACCGGCCACAAGTCCTATCGAGCGCGGGCCACGGTCGAATTGGGAACGGCGATCGGCTGGGACGACGCCCACGCGGTGCTCTATGCCGGAGCGCTGGATATCGCTGTCGGTCCACGCTGGTATTCGACCTACGAGATGGCATGCAACTGCGTGACCCATTACCTCGAGCAGCAGAAAATCTCCGCAATCCCCTACGCGGGCGCCACGGCCGGGGAAGCGGCATTGCTCGCAAATTCCGAGCCGCTGACCGCGGCCGAGGCGGAGGCGTTCCTCGAAGTCGTGCTGCGTCAGCACGAGCCGGCCTATCTCGAGCAGTTGAGCGCCCTGCTGCTCGCGGGCAAAGGGCCGCGCCAAATCCTGGACGTCTTGCAGATCGGCGCCGCACAGGTGCTGCTCGAAACGCAGGACAGCCTCAACTTCTCCATTTCGCAACACTGCTACGAATACTGCAACACGCTCGGCTGGTTCTATGATTCCTTCGCGCATCCGCAACGGCTGAAGCTGTTGTACTCGGCCGCCTCATTCCTCAACCGCAACGCCTGGCATCAGAAGAATATCGGCGATGGAACGGTCCGCGTCGCTGAGCTTCCTGCCGGCGCCGGGCGAATGAGCGAACTGCAACTGCTGGAGCGCACCTTGGCCGCCATCGTTGCACTCGATGGACCCCAGGCCGTGGCCTGGGCCAAGCTGTATCTCGAGAGCAGCGGCGACCGCCAGACGCTGGTGCAACGATTGGCGCTGACCGCCTGCCGCCTCGGTAACGACCCGCACAACCAGGAGATCGCTCAGTGCCTCCTCGAGGACTACGCGAAGAACCGCGGTTTCGACCGCGATCGGTTGCTGCTTGCGTGCGTGCAGCATACCGCCGTGCACAGGAAGTACGGTGATTTTCTTCAATGCAGTCACCGCTACGGGCGAGCCATGGGCATTGCCGCGCTGGCCTGACGAACGTCCGCCCGCACCAGGTACGTTATTAGCGCCGGCCGGCCAGGAACGCTGCCGTCGCGAGGCCCTGAAGCGCGGCGGCCACCACGAACAGCAACGGCGCGGAGCCTGCGGCGGACCCCGTAACATCCCGCAACAGACCGAACGCGGGCCGGCGCGAAGGCGTAGGCGCCCTGCGCGATCGCAACGATGAAGGTGACCACGCGCCCCACGTCTTCGCCCTCGAACCCGGCCTGGACGATCAAGGGCGGCAGGAAGGTGCCGTTGCCGAGACCGAACAGGACGACGCCAAGCAGCAGCCAAGGCAGGCCCGTGCCGCCCGCGACGATGAATGCGATCGAGCCTGCGATCTGGATGGCATAGCTGCCGCTCGCGACGAGCCGCCGGTCCGCCCGCAAACGATTCCCGAACCGGCTGGATGCCGGCACGGGAACGCTACGCGCGACGCCGACGTGGTGATCGACATCAACCGAAATGCTGAAGTCGCTACTCCCACGACCAGGTCGAAAAATCGTTCTCGAACTGCGGAGCTTCCTTCCACATGCCCTTGAGGCGCTTGCTGCAGATGCTGATGAGCTGCGGCTGGAACAGGAAGCCGGCCACCGCATCGGTCGCCAGCATGCGCTGGGCGTCGCCGAGCAGCTTCGCGCGATCGGTCTCCCCGGGCGTCGCCACGATCTGCTTGTAGAGATCGTTGAAGGCCTGCGAGTTGTAGCCGAGATAGTAGTCGGCCTCGGTCAGCTTGCCGAGATCGAACGGCTCGACGTGGGCAACGATGGTGAGGTCGTAATTGTGCGGTCCGGAGGGAGTGAACACCTGCGACAGCCACTGCGCCCATTCGACGTTCTCGATCTTGGCATTGATGCCGACCTTGGCGAGCTGTGCCGCCAGGATCTCGCCGCCCTGCCGCGCATAGGACGGCGGCGGCAATTTCAGGCTGACCTCGAGGGGCGTCGCGACGCCGGCTTCGGCGAGCAGCTTCTTGGCCTTCTCGGTGTCGTAGGGGTTGATGCCGGTGGTGTCGACATAGCCGAGCGAGCCCGGCACGTAGAAGCTGCCGATCGCCGTGCCGAAACCGTCGACCGCGCCGTCGATCATCGCCTTGCGGTCGATGGCGGCGAGAATGGCGCGGCGCACCCGCACATCGTCGAACGGCTTCTTCTTGTTGTTGATGGCGACGATGGTCTTGGCCTTGGAGCCGCCGATCAGCACGGTGAAGCGCGGGTCGGACTTGAACTGTGCGAGGCTGCGCGCCGCTGCGACACGCGGAAACGCGTCGACGTCGCCCGACAGCAGCGCCGCGACCTGGGCCGCAGGATCGCTGATGAATCGGATCGTCACCTTGTTGAGCTTGATCGCCGTGGCGTTGCGGTAATCGGCCCACTTGTTCAGCGTGATCGATGAGCCCTTGGCCCAGGCGCCGAGCGTATACGGCCCGGTGCCGACCGGCTGGGTCGCATCGCCGGTGGCGCTCTTGGGCTCGACGATCGCCCCCGTGCCCTGCCCGAGCAGGAACGGCAGATTCGGCTCGGCATTCTTCAGCGCGACCACGACGGTATCGGCATCGGGCGCGGTCACCGACGCAAAGCCCTGGAACAGGCCCTTGTCCTTGTTCGTACTTCCCTGCGCCGCCGCGCGGTCGAACGTGAACTTCACCGCAGCCGAATCGAACGGCTCGCCGTTCTGGAATTTGACACCCTTGCGCAGCCTGAAGGTATAGGTCTTGAGATCCGTCGAGGCTTCCCAGCTCTCGGCCAGCAGCGGCGAGGCCGTGCCGTCCTCGTTGATCTTGGTCAGCGGCTCATAGATGTTGTAGAGCGTGACCTCGGAGATCGCCGACGCCGCCGCGATGGTGGGATCGAGCCCGGGCGGCTCCAGCGCCATCGCCATCACGACGCTGTCCTTCTTGCCCTGCGCCAGCAGCGGCGCCGGCGCCGCGAAGACCGCGGCCAGGCTCGCGAGAACGGAAAGCTTCTTGAACATCCCCTGGTTTCCTCTTCGAATAATGATCTTCAATGGACTAATTGCCCTCTACCACAGACCGCAGCGACGGCAAGACCATCACGGCCTCGGCGTAATGGCAGGCGGTGAGATGCCCAGGCGCCACTTCGCGCAGTGCAGGCGCGGTCTCATGGCAGCGCCGCTCGGCCAGCGGACAGCGCGGAGCATAGGGGCATCCGGCAGCGCCCGCCGATTGCGAGGCGGCCGGCGGTGTGCCGCGCCGCCGGCGTTCGGCGCCGGCATGGGCCCGCGGAACGGCCTCCAGCAGCGCCCGCGTGTAGGGATGGGCGCAGCGCGCGAACAGCGTTTCCGGCCGACCCTGCTCGATGATCCGCCCGAGATACATCACCGCGATCTCGTCGCAGAGATAGTCGACGACGGCGAGGTCGTGGCTGATCAGGATGTAGCTCAGGCCGAACTGCTCCTGCAGATCCTGCATCAGGTTGAGCACCTGCGCCTGGACCGAGACGTCGAGCGCCGAGACCGGCTCGTCGGCAACGATCAGCTTCGGCTGGGTGATCAGCGCGCGCGCGATCGCGATGCGCTGGCGCTGGCCGCCGGAGAATTCATGCGGATATTTGTCCATGGCGGCGTCGCGCAAGCCGACCTGCCGCAGCACAATGGCGACACGCTCGCGCAAGGATGCGCGGTCGAGGCGCGACAGCGCCGCCAACGGCTCGGCGACGATGCGCGCGATGGTCTGGCGCGGATCGAGCGAGCCGTAAGGGTCCTGGAACACCATCTGGAAATCGCGCCGGGCGCGCCGCAACTCGCCGGCGCGCAGCCGGTTGAGGTCGCGTCCGATGAGGGCGACCGAGCCCGACGTCGGCCGCTCCAGCGCCATCACGAGCCGCGCCAGTGTCGATTTGCCCGAACCGGATTCGCCGACCACGCCGAGGCTTCGGCCCGGCATGATGTCGAAGCTCACGCCGTTGAGCGCGTGCACCTGTCCCGGCGAGCGCAGCACGTTTTCGCGCGGCAGGGTGTAGCGCTGCACGAGGTCTTTCACCTCGAGCAGCGGCGCCGCGGTCTGGTCCGCCGTGGTCATGCGCCGAACACTGCGACGGCGCCGGCCAGAGAGACGTCGGTGCGCCGGCAGCGCACATCATGCCCGTCGTCGACCTCGACCATTTCAGGCAGCGCTGCGCGGCAGCGGTCTTCGACGATCGGGCAGCGGCCGGAAAAGGCACAGCCGAGAGGCAGATCGGCAAGCTCCGGCACCGTGCCGGCGATGGTCTTCAGCCGTGTCCCCTTTCTGGCGCCGAGGCGCGGGCGCGCCCGGAACAGGCCCTGGGTGTAGGGATGGCCCATGCGCGAGAACACGGATTTCGTCGTGCCGCTCTCGACGACGGTGCCGCCATACATCACCAGCATGCGCCGCACGTTCTCGGCGATGACGCCGAGATCATGCGAGATCAGGATCATCGCCATGCCGCGCTCGGCGACGAGATCGGCGATCAGGTCGAGAATCTGGCCCTGGATGGTGACGTCGAGCGCGGTGGTCGGCTCGTCGGCGATCAGGAGATCCGGCTGGCAGGCCAGCGCCATGGCGATGGTGATGCGCTGGCGCTGGCCGCCGGAGAACTGGTGCGGATAGGCGTCGACGCGCCTGATGGCATCAGGAAGGCCGACGCGGTCGAGCAGCGCAATCGCCTGCCGTCGCGCTTCCGCGACCGAGCATCGGGTGTGGCGCCGCAGCGGCTCGGCAACCTGGCGGCCGATCGTGTGCATCGGGTTGAGCGCGGTCATCGGCTCCTGGAAGATCATGCTGATGCGGTTGCCGCGCAGCTTGCAATAGTCAGCGTCGGGCAATCCGACCAGCTCGCGCCCGTCGAGCCGGATGCCGCCGCCGACCACCGCGCCGTCCGGCAACAGGCCCATCAGCGCCAGCGCGGTGATGGACTTGCCGCAGCCGGACTCGCCGACCAGCCCCAGCGTCTCGCCGCGCGCGAGCGAGAAGGTGACGCCACGCACCGCCGGCGCCGGACCGCGGCTGGTGTTGAGCGTCACGGCGAGGTTATCGACCTCGATCAGAGGGGTGGCCGTCGTCATCGCTCACGGGCCAATCGGGGGTCGAGCAGGTCGCGCAAGCCGTCGCCGAGCAGGTTGAGGCCAAGCACGGCGATCGCGATCGCGACTCCGGGATAGACGGCGAGGCTCGGCGTCTGGAACAGCAGGCTTTGCGCGTCGTTCAGCATGCGCCCCCAGGAGGGCTGCGGCGGCTGGGTGCCGAGCCCGAGATAGGACAGCGCGGCCTCGGCGAGGATCGCGAGCGCAAACTGGATCGTCGCCTGCACGATCAGCACCGACAGGATGTTCGGCACTACGTGCTCGAGCGTGATGCGAGAGCCGCCCTTGCCCGCGGCCCGGGCCGCCAGCACGAATTCGCGGGCCCAGATCGCATTGGCCGATCCGCGCGTCACCCGCACGAACACCGGGATCTGGAAGATGCCGATTGCGATGATCGAGGTCACCATGCCGGGACCTGCCACGGCGGCGAGCATGATCGCCGACAGCACGGCCGGAAAGGCGAAGGTGAAATCGCTCATCCGCATGATCAGCTCCTCGGTCCAGCCGCGGCACGCCGCCGCGACCAGTCCGAGGCAGACGCCGAAGCTCAGCCCGATGCCGACCGCGATGAATCCGACCAGGATGGTGGCGCGGGCACCGACCAGGAGCTGCGAGACGATGTCGCGGCCGAACACGTCGGTGCCGAGCCAGTGCGCGGCCGAAGGCGGCCTGAGCTTGCCGGCAATGTCGATGTCGGTGGCCGACCATGGCGTCCATGCCAGCGACAACAGCGCGGCGCCGATCACGAGCATGACCAGCGCGCCGCCGATAACAAAACTGCGGTGACGCAATGCGCGATGCCAGAAACCTCGGCCCACCGGCGGCCGCAACGCTGCGGCCGGCATGGTCTCCAGCGCACTCACAACTGGTGCACCTTGATGCGCGGGTCGATCAGGGCATAGAGCACGTCGACCGCGAAATTGACTATTATCACCATCGCCGCCAGCAGCATCACGCAGTTGCGCACCACGATCAGGTCCCGGTTCGAGATCGACTGGAAGATCAGCCGGCCGAGCCCGGGGAGATAGAACACGCTCTCGACGACGATCGTGCCGGCCAGCAGCTCGGAAAACTGCAGCCCCATCACGGTGATGACCGGGATCAGCGCATTGCGCAGCACGTGCCCCCACAACGTGCCGCGTTCCGACACGCCCTTGGCGCGCGCGGTGC
>NZ_JAFAVV010000713.1 GCF_019242285.1 Bradyrhizobium sp. | reverse complement strand
CCTGCACGCGCCGCCTCGATCGTGGCGTTGAGCGCAAGCAGATTGGTCTGGCCGGCGATGGTGTTGATCAGTTCAACGACGTCGCCGATGCGGGCGGCCGCCTTCGACAGCTCGCTGACCCGTTCGGTAGTACCGCGCGCCTGGCTGACCGCCTCGCCCGCCATCCGCGCCGACTCCTGCACCTGGCGGCTGATCTCGTTGACCGATGACGAAAGCTCCTCCGTCGCCGACGCCACCGACTGCACATTGCTGGTCGCGTCCTTCGAGGCGCTGGCGACCACGCCGGTCAATTCCTGCGCTCGCTTCGCGGTCGAAGTGAGTGTTCCTGCGGAAGACTCGAGCTCGCCCGAGGCCTTCGAAACGGTTTCAACGATCTGGCCGACCGCAGTCTCGAAGCCGTCGGCAAGCTTGTACATCTCCGCCTTGCGCTGGCGCGCGACTGCCTCGTCCTGCCTGGTCTTGGTCTCGGCCTCCTCGCGCGCCTTCTCCTCGGCTCGCAGCTTGAAGCCCTCGACGGCCTGCGCCATGTCGCCGACCTCGTCCTTGCGACCGAGCCCGGGAAGGACGACGCCGAAATTGCCGGCAGCGAGCTGCTTCATGCCTGAAGTCAGGCCGCAAGCGGCCGGATGATGCCGCGCGCGATCAGGAAGGCGATCAACAGGCCGAGTAACACGGCCGCTCCGGCGACGACCTCCTGGGCCGTGATGGTGGTTTCGACGCGGCCGTTGGTCTCGGCAATGGTGCTCTCGAACTTCTCGCTGATCGAGGTCTTGACCTTCTCGATCCTGTCGACCGCGCCAACGATGATCGGAGTGATGCTCTTGTAGTAGATCTCGTCACCGCGCACGAGATTGGGGCCAGTCTTGTCGAAGGCCGCGGCATATTTGGCGATGCCGGTCTTCACGGGAGCCAGCAGGGCGGCGAGACTGCCGGGCAGTTCGGACTTCTCGATGGCGGCAAGCTGCTCGTTCGCCTTGCCGAGATTGGTCTTGAACGTCGCGACTCCCTGGACGTCGCGCGTCGCGAGCATGCGCCAGTTGGCGACCCGAACAAGCAGGACCTTGGTCTCGAGCGCATTGGCGGCGTGCTCGAACGGCGTGCCCTGTGCGGCGTCGACGAGCTTCTGCACGTCCGCGGCCATCTGATCGCCATCGGTGAACAAGAGCTTGCGGCCGGCCAGCATCTGAGCCACGGCTTCGCCGAGCTCTGCGCGCTTGGCCTTGAGTTCCACGACATCCTTCGCGAGTTCGCGATAGATGGCACGCCGCTCATCGGAGCTGGTGGTCCTCTCGGCGTCGGCAAGCAGATTGCTCACCGCGGCCAGGCGCTTTTCGGATTCGGCAAATGAGGCTTCATCCTGGTCGAAGGCGTAGCGCAGCACGGCACGGCGAATCGCCTGCAGCTCGGCCGCGATGTCACTCACGCGAATGGCGTTCCTGGATTGCAGCTCCGTCTCCTTGACCCGATCGCCAATGGCTGAGAGCTGCCAGACGGCAAAGCCGGCCAATGCCATGCAGAAGAGCAGCAGTGCGCCAAAGCCGGCATAGAGCCGGCCGCCGATCCGAAGTTGCAAAAGCGACATGGGAGAATCCTTGAAGAAGCCAGCGAGGAAAGCGCCTGATCCGCAATCGTACGGCGAACGTTGCGAAACAAAGCTGAATATTGGGCACCGGAGGAATACGGGCGAAGCTTCAACCGGTTGAAGTCACTTAATTAAAGGCAGTCTAACGCCCTACTACAACTTCCGGCTCCTGCGCCCGATCTCTACGCGGCCCGCACCGACGCGAGAAACCTGCCGACCTCCGCCTTGAGCCTATTGCTGTCCGACGACAGCGTCTGCGCGGCCGCCAACAGCTCCTGCGACGCCGCTCCGGTCTTGCCGGCGCCGCTCCGCACGTCGTCGATGTTGCTCGATACCTGCGCGGTGCCCTGGGCCGCCTGCTGTACGTTGGAGGAGATTTCCTGCGTGGCGGCGCCCTGCTGCTCCACCGCGGCCGCGATCGTCGATGAAATCTCCGACAGCTTGGCAATCGTGCCCGAGATTGCCTGGATCGCGCCGACGGACTCCTGCGTCGCCGCCTGGATGCCCGTGATCTGCTGGCCGATTTCGCCGGTTGCTTTCGCGGTCTGCTCGGCGAGTGCCTTCACTTCGGAGGCGACCACCGCGAAGCCGCGGCCGGCTTCGCCTGCACGCGCCGCCTCGATCGTGGCGTTGAGCGCAAGCAGATTGGTCTGGCCGGCGATGGTGTTGATCAGTTCAACGACGTCGCCGATGCGGGCGGCCGCCTTCGACAGCTCGCT
>NZ_JAFAVV010000688.1 GCF_019242285.1 Bradyrhizobium sp. | reverse complement strand
TGAACCACCCGGCATTCCCTGCGCCCTCCCTGATTTCGAGGGCGATGTCTTGGCAAAGCTCGGACGAATCCCGTCGCGAGAATGTGGACCTATGCCTCAACACCGTCATTGCGAGCTCAGCCCGCAGGGTGGGCAAAGCGGCCACATCCGACAGAGCCGGACACACGCTCCTTTGCCCACCCTGCGGCAGTCGCGACAAGAAACGACGATCATCGGCGCCGATCACACCGGGCGGCTGCGCTCGATGATATCGGCGGCGCCCCGGGCGAGCAGCTCGAGCCCGACCGCGCGGCCGAGCTCGCGCGGGCGGCTGGCGGGCCCGGTGCGCGAGGTCTCGATGATGCGCTCGCCACCGAGATCCAGCACCGATGCGGTGAGCGCCATGGCGTCGCCCTTGATCTCGGCAAATCCCGCGATCGGCGAGTTGCAATGACCGTTCAGCACCCAGAGCACCTCGCGCTCGGCGTCGGCGCAGGCGTGCGCAGAGGGATCGTCGATCGCCGCCAGCAGCTTTCTGGTGTCGAAATCCTGCGCGGCGCATTCTACCGCAACGATGCCCTGGCCGACCGCCGGCAGCATCTCCGCCGGCGTGAATTCATGGACGATGCGGTCGGCGAGGCCGACGCGCATCAGCCCCGAGCGCGCCATGATCAGCGCATCCGCAGGTCCCACTGCACCGCCGCCGGGCAATCGCTGCGGCTCGCTTTGATCGAGCTTGCGCACGCGCGTGTCGGCGGCGCCGCGGAAATGGATCACCTCGATCTCCGGAAACAGCCGCCGCACATAGGCCGCGCGCCGCACCGCGTTGGTGCCGATCGAAAAGCCGTCGCCGCGTGTGCGCCTCAGTTCGTCCAGCGACAGGCCCGGCCGCAGCACCAGCGCGTCGCCGGGCGGATCGCGCGGCAGCGTCGCGCCGATCACGAGCCCGGGCGTATCCTCGTTGCCCGGCATGTCCTTCAATGAATGCATCGCCGCGTGCAGTTCGCCGCGCCGCATCGCGTCGCGGATCTGGGCGACGAACGCGCCGCCCTTGCCGCCATGCGGCAGCAGCTTGCCGACCTGGTCGATGTCGCCCGTGGTCTCGAATTTGACGATCTCGACGGCGATGCCGGAAACGGTCGCCTTCAGCCGCCGGACGATCTCCTCCGTCTGCGCGAGCGCCATTACGCTCTTGCGCGTGCCGATCCGAAAGACGTCGCTCATGAGCCACGCTCCCAACTCATCGCCCGTCCTCCAGGATCATGTCGGACGCCTTCTCCGCGATCATGATGGTCGGCGCATTGGTGTTGCCCGACATCAGGTCCGGCATGACCGAGGCATCGGCCACGCGCAGGCCCTCGAGGCCGCGCACCTTCAGGCGCTGGTCGACCACGGCGAGCGGATCGTTGCCCATCCGGCAGGTCGACGTCGGATGATAGACCGTGGCGCCCGTCTTGCGACAGAAATCGAGGATGTCCTCGTCGGAGGTCACCTTCGCACCGGGATAGACCTCGTCGACGCAATAGGGCTTCAACGCGGGCGCCGCCAGGATCTTGCGCAGGATTCGGATGCCGTCGATGAAGGCGGCGCGATCGGTCTCGGTCGCAAGATAATTGATGCGGATTTCCGGCGGCTGGCTCGGGTCGGCGCTCCTGATCCGGAGCGAGCCGCGGCTCTCGGGGCGCAACTGGCAGACCGAGGCGGTGAAGCCGGAGAAGGAATGCAGCTTCTCGCCCATCTTGTCGGTCGAGAACGGGATGAAGTGGATCTGGATGTCCGGCGTGGCCAGTCGCGGATCGGTCTTGAAGAAGGCGCCCGAGGTGCCTGCGGCGATGGTCAGCGCGCCGTTGCGGAACGCCGCATAGCGCAGGCCCGCGAAGGTCCGGCGCACCGGATGATTGATGACGTCGTTGAGGGTGATCTTCTGCGCGCAACGCGTCACGATGCGGACCTGCAGATGATCCTGCAGGTCGTTGCCGACGCCGGCGGCGTCCAGCACCACGTCGATGCCGTGCCTCTTCAACAGCTCTGCCGGCCCGACGCCGGAGAGCTGCAGAAGCTGGGGCGAGTTGTAGGCGCCGCCCGAGACCAGCACCTCCCTGCGCGCCCGCGCGGTGCGCACCTGGCCATTGTGCAGGTACTCGACGCCGACGGCGCGGCGGCCCTCGAACAGGATGCGCTTCGCCAGCGCCGAGGTCTCGATCCCGAGATTGCCGCGGCCCCTGGCTGGGCGCAGATAGGAATACGCGCTGCTGGCGCGGCGGCCGCGCCGCGTCGTGGTCTGGAAGAAGCCGGCACCTTCCTGGCTCGCGCCGTTGAAATCCGGATTGAAGGGAATGCCGGTCTCGACTGCGGCCTTGACGAAAGCTTCCGACAACGGATCGTCGTGCCGCCAGTCCGACACCGACAACGGCCCTCCGGTGCCGTGATATTCATCGGCGCCGCGCTGCTGGTCCTCCGCCTTCTTGAAATAAGGCAACACATCATCATAGCCCCAGCCGACATTGCCGCGCTGGCGCCAGCGGTCATAGTCCTCGTGCTGGCCGCGGACGTAGAGCAGGCCGTTGATCGAGCTCGATCCGCCGAGCACCTTGC
>NZ_JAFAVV010000353.1 GCF_019242285.1 Bradyrhizobium sp. | reverse complement strand
TTGAGGAAGGCCGCGCTCAACGCGTCGATCCGCTCGCTGCGTCCCACGATCGTGGCGTGCCGGCCACCGGAGAATTCGGCGAGCGACCGCAACGCCGTCTCCACGGGGCCGGTGCGGCAGCCGGCCAAGGCGATGGCAAAGAAATTCATGAAGGAGCGCTTGGCCTGGTGCCGCACCTCGCGCGGAACGTCATTCCATCGTGTGGTGGCGATGGTGCGCGCCAGGCTCTCGGTGACGCCGGTCTGATGCAGCATGGTTTCCTCGCACATTCGGCTTGAGCTTCCGACGAATGGCGGGCAAGCGCAAGCGCACGGCCATGGACCGCCCGCGCCGTTCTGCCCTATGGTGCCGCACCGACGATATCCGCGACGAGCCGGACAGAATGGGGGGAGTTCATGCGGGCGCGATGGCGGCAGATGGGTTTTGTTCTGCTCGGGCTTGTTCTTCCTTTTGGGCTCGCCTGCGCCAGCCTTTCGCCGGCAAGGGCCGACGAATATCCGTCGCGCGCGATTCGGCTGATCGTGCCGTTTGCCGCCGGCGGTGCCGCCGATGCAGTGGCCCGGCTGCTCGCCAAGCGCGTCGGCGAAAAGCTCGGACAGACCATCGTGGTCGAGAACCGCGGCGGCGCCGGCGCCATCATCGGCACCGAGGCCGTGAAGAGCGCGGCCCCCGATGGCTACACCCTGTTGCTCGGACAATCGGGACCGATCTCGATCAATCCGGCGGTCTACGCCAGGCTCTCCTACGATCCCGTCAAGGATTTCGTGCCGATCACGATGACGAGCGCCTATCCCTACATCATGGTCGTCAACGCTTCGCTGGGCGTGAAGACGCTGCAGGAGTTCGTCGCGCTCGCCAAGAGCAGACCGCGTGGACTGAACTACGGCACGACCGGCGTCGGAGGCGCGAACCACCTCATCACCGAGCTGTTCGACCAGAAGGCCGGGATTGAATTGACCCATATTCCCTATCGCGGGACGTCGCTCGCGGTCGCGGATCTGATCGCAGGACAGGTGCAGGTGGTGTTCTCCGATCCGGTCTCCGCGCTGCCCCATGTCAACGCCGGCACGCTGATCGCGCTGGCGGTGACCAGCAAGGACCGCTCTCCGGTCGTGCCTGCGGTGCCGACGATCGCCGAAAGCGGCTATCCCGGCTTCGATGCGATCGGCTGGCACGGCATCCTGGCGCCAGCAGGCACGCCGCCCGAGATCGTGGCCAAGCTCAATGCCGAATTCGTCAACGCGCTGCACGAGCCCGAGATCAGGAAGCTGATCGAGCCGCAGGCGATCCAGGCGGTCGGCAATTCCGGAGACGCCTTCGCCGCGTTCATCCAGCACGACATCGCGCTCTGGAAGCAGGTCGCAAGCCAGGCCCATGTGGAAGTGAAATAGGGCGGCGCAGCGGCCGGAGGCGCCGGCTCTCCCGCCACGCGAGTCACAGGCTGCGCCACACCATCGCTGGTAGCAGGTCCTGATGTCAGCTAATTTGTGGGTGCGAGGTGAACCAGCGGCGTATAGCGGCGTTAGGGAACCGAAGCCGGTTCTCGCCCGTTGACGATAGCCCTATGTCATGATCAGCCGCATCATCGTTCTTATCGTTGACGCCTGTGCCCGGTACCGCTGGCTCGTGCTGGTCGCCGGCGTCCTGCTGCTGGTCGGGACGGCGGCGTTCGCTCTGCGTCATTTCTCCATCAACACCGACGTCGAAAGCCTGATCTCGCAGGATCTGCCCTGGCACGCGCGGCAGCTCGAGTTGAACCGGGCCTTTCCGCAGAAGGCGATCTCGGCGGTGGTGAGCGCGCCGACGGCCGAGAATGCCACCATGGCGACCGAGCAACTGGCGCAGGCGCTCGGCAAGGATCCCGAGCTCTTCCCGACCATCGGCCTGCCGGACAGCGGCGACTTCTTCGATCGCAACGGCATGCTGTTCGGCTCGCTCGCAGACGTCAGGAAAAGCGCGGAAGGATTGACTCACGCCCGTCCCATCGTGACCGGGCTTGCCGCCGACCCGTCGCTCCGGGGCATCATGAAGGTGCTGGGCTCCGCAGCCGTCGGCGTTCAGGCCGGCAAGCTCAGGCTCGATCAGTTGAGCTGGCCGCTGTCCCTGGCCGAGCGGACCTTGAACGACGTGCTTTCCGACAAGCCTGCTTCGTTCTCCTGGCAGGAATTGCTGCAAGGCCATGACGCATCTCTCGACCAGCGGCGGCATTTCATCGAGGTGGCGCCGCGGCTCGATTTCAGCGCCCTGCAACCGGGACGCGCTTCCACCGAAGGGATCGAGCGCGTCGCGGCCGATCTCGCGCTGACCGACAAGCTTGGCGCAACTGTCGACCTCACCGGCCCGGTGCCGATGAATGACGACCAGTTCGCGGTGATCAGGACCAGTGCGTTGCGCGACACGCTGACGGCGCTGCTCGGCGTCCTCGTCGTGCTCTGGCTCGCGCTGCGCTCGCTGAAGATCATCGCCTCCGTGCTGTTCAGCCTGGTCGTCGGGCTCGCCGCCACCGCCGCGCTCGGGCTTGCGCTGGTCGGCTCGTTCAACCTGATCTCGATTGCCTTCTTCGTCCTGTTCGTCGGCCTCGGCGTCGATTTCGGCATTCAGTTCAGCGTGCGCTACCGCAGCGAGCGGCACGATTTCGACGACCTCGGTACGGCACTGCGGAGCGCCGCCAAGAAAGCCGGCAAGCCCTTGGCGCTGGCCGCGGCTGCGACCGCGGTCGGATTTTTCGCGTTCCTGCCGACCAGCTACCGGGGCCTGTCGGAGCTCGGATTGATCGCCGGTTGCGGCATGCTGATCGCCTTCGCCTGCAGCATCACGCTGGTGCCGGCGATGCTGACCGTGCTCAATCCACCGGGCGAGAGCGAGGCCGTCGGCTTCAAGCGGCTCGCCCCGCTCGACGACTTCCTGCAACGGCATCGCATCGCCGTGATCGCGGCCACGCTCCTCGCCGTTCTCGCCGGCCTGCCGCTGTTGTTGCACCTGCCGTTCGACTTCAACCCGGTCAACCTGCAGGATCCCAATTCGCCGTCGGTCGTGACCTATCATCGCCTGCAGAACGACTCGGCGACCAGCGTCAACGACGCGGAGCTGCTGGCGCCGTCGCTCGACGAAGCCGAAGCGGCGGCGAAACGCCTCGCCGAGCTTCCCGAGGTTTCGAAGGTGCTGACGCTGAACAGCTTCGTTCCGGGCGACCAGGAGCAGAAGATCGCCGCGCTGCGGATCGCCTCCCGCGCACTCGGCCGCGCGCTCAATCCACGCCGCGAATTGCCGGCCCCGAGCGACCAGGACAACGTCGCCGCGATCAGGGCGACGGCGGACGCGCTGGCTCGGGCCGCGGGCGACGCCAAGGGCGCCGCCGCCGATGCCGCGCGCAATGTCTCGGCGCTGCTCAAGAGCCTTGCCGATGGCGATGCGGGCGTCAGGAGCAAGGCCGAGGCGGCGCTGGTGCCGTCGCTGAAATTCGACCTCGACCGGCTGCGCAAGTCGCTCGCACCCGAAACCGTGACGATCAAGACGCTGCCGCCGAATTTGGTGCAGGATTGGCTCTTGCCGGATGGCCGGGCGCGGGTCCAGGTGACTCCCAAGGGCAACCCGAGCGACACCGATGTGCTGAGGCAGTTCGCCAGGGCGGTGCTTGCCGCGGAGCCCTCGGCGGCGGGCTTCGCCGTCAGCTACTACGAATCCGCCAACACCGTCACCACGGCCTTCATCGAGGCCGGCATTCTGGCCCTGGTCGCGATCGCCATCCTGCTGTATATCGCGCTTCGGCGGATCACCGACGTGCTGCTGACGCTGTTTCCGTTGCTGCTGGCCGGAATCGTGACGCTGGAGATCACGGTGCTCTGGGACCTGCCGCTCAATTTCGCCAACATCATCGCGCTGCCGCTTCTGCTCGGCGTCGGCGTGGCCTTCAAGATCTACTACATCATGGCCTGGCGGGCAGGTAAGACCGGCCTGTTGCAGTCGACGCTGACGCGCGCGGTGATCTTCAGCGCGATGACCAACGCCATCGCCTTCGGCAGCATGTGGGCCTCGACCTATCCGGGCATGTCGAGCATGGGCAAGATGATGGCGCTGGCGCTGTCGTGCACGCTCGCCTTCGCGGTGCTGTTCCAGCCCGTGCTGATGGGTCAGCCGCGCCAGATCAAGCCGTTCGAGGAAGAAAAGGACAAGGAGAAGCCGAGCTTCTCGCAGGCGGCGGAGTAGCAGAAGTGATCGTAGGGTGGGCTAATCGTACTGAGTCACAAGAAG
>NZ_JAFAVV010000312.1 GCF_019242285.1 Bradyrhizobium sp. | reverse complement strand
GCGCCCGCAGGCGATCGTGCCGGCGTCGGCCTGGCAGAGCGCGCAGACGACCGGCGACTGGACGCTGGTCGGCTGCACCGTCGCGCCGGGCTTCGAGTTCGCGGGCTTCGAGCTCGCGCCGGCAGCGTGGGAGCCGTGAACATCAGGCCATGTACTGGCCGCCATTGATGGTCAGCGTCGAGCCGGTGATGGCGCCGGCCTCGTCGGAGGCGAGAAACACCACCGCGCGCGCGATCTCCTCGGGCTCACCGAGCCGGCCGATCGGGATCAGCGGCAGGATGGCCTTCTCCAGCACGTCCTTCGGCACCGCCTGCACCATCTCGGTATTGATGTAGCCCGGACAGATCGCGTTGACCGTGATGCCGCCCTTGGCGTTCTCCAGCGCCAGCGCCTTGGTGAAGCCGATGTCGCCGGCCTTCGCCGCCGAATAGTTGACCTGGCCGAACTGGCCCTTCTGCCCGTTGATCGACGAAATGTTGATGACGCGGCCGAACTTGCGCCCGCGCATGCCCTCGATCACCTGGCGCGTCATGTTGAACAGCGAGCCGAGATTGGTATTGATCACGGCATTCCATTGCTCGAGCGTCATCTTGTGAAAGGCCGTGTCGCGCGTGATGCCGGCATTGTTGATCAGCACCTCGACCGGGCCGAGATCGGCCTCGACCTTCTTGACGCCGTCGGCGCACGCGTCGAACGAGCTGACGTCCCATTTGTAGACGGCGATACCGGTCTCGGTCTTGAATTTCTCCGCCGCCGCATCGTTGCCCGCATAATTGGCGGCTACCTTGTAGCCGGCGTCGTGCAGCGCCTTGCAGATCGCCGCGCCGATTCCCCGCGTCCCTCCCGTGACCAACGCAACCCGTGCCATGACGTGTCCTTCCCTTCGCTGGAACTGAGTTGTTACTTAACCATGGATTATGCGAGTGATTTGACGAGCATCAAGAACAAAACGCCCGGAACGGCGTCCGGGCGTTTCTAAGCGACGGGTGTGCGGGTGCGAAGAGGTATTATTTCGCAAATCGCCGAAGTTTTAGTCGCGTGCGATGCACATCGCGATACCCATGCCGCCGCCGATGCAGAGCGTCGCCAGGCCCTTCTTGGCGTCGCGCTTCTGCATCTCGTGCAGCAGCGTGACCAGGACGCGCGCTCCCGAGGCGCCGATCGGGTGGCCGATGGCGATCGCCCCGCCATTGACGTTGACCTTCGAGGTATCCCAGCCGAGGTCCTTGTTGACCGCGCAGGCCTGCGCCGCGAAGGCCTCGTTGGCCTCGATCAGGTCGAGGTCGGCGATGTTCCAGCCGGCCTTCTTCAGCGCCGCGCGCGAGGACGGAATCGGGCCCGTGCCCATGATCTTCGGATCGACGCCGGCGTGGGCCCAGGAGACGATCCGCGCGAGCGGCTTCTTGCCTTCCTTGGCCGCCTGCCTGGCGGTCATCAGCACCACCGCGGCGGCGCCGTCATTGATGCCGGACGCGCTGCCGGCGGTGACGGTGCCGTCCTTCTCGAACGCCGGCCGCAGCTTGGCCATCGCTTCCAGCGTGGCGCCATGGCGCGGATATTCGTCGGCGTCGACCACCACGTCGCCCTTGCGGGTCTTGATGGTGACCGGGACGATCTCCTCCTTGAACCTGCCGGCCTTCTGGGCCGCCTCGGCCTTCTGCTGCGAAGAGACGGCGAACTCGTCCTGCTGCGCGCGGGTGATCTGGTACTGCTTGGCGACGTTCTCGGCGGTGTTGCCCATGTGATAACCGTTGAAGGCGTCCCACAGGCCGTCCCTGATCATGGTGTCGACGAACTCGATGCCGCCCATCTTGACGCCGCCGCGCAGATATTGCGCGTGGGGGGCCATGCTCATCGATTCCTGGCCGCCGGCGACCACGACGTCGGAGTCGCCGTTCATCAGCGCCTGGTAGCCGAGCGCCACCGCGCGCAGGCCCGAACCGCAGAGCTGGTTCACTCCCCAGGCCGGGCTTTCCACCGGAATGCCGGCGGAGATCGAAGCCTGGCGGGCCGGATTCTGACCCTGGGCCGCGGTCAGGATCTGGCCCATGATCACCTCGGACACCTGTCCCGCTTCGACGCCGGCGCGCTCTAGCACGGCCTTGATGGCGACGGCACCGAGATCGTGGGCTGGCATGGTGGCAAACGCGCCGTTGAAACTGCCGACCGGGGTGCGGGCGGCGCTGACGATGACGACATCGTCTGACATGGACATCTCCTGGGCTTTGAAGGACCTGAGTGGGTGGTGGCCTGCAATCGTAAGGCAATATAAGCGCGCTGAGTGGCAGGCCAATCTCGTCCGCCATCCTGTTAACGTCGTTGAGGCATGTCAATCGGCCGAGGGCCGGATTCGTGCCGCGCCGCATTCAAAAATGGCGCTCCTGGGCAATTCCTGAGCGCCGCCATGCTTTTAAATTAACCGTGGCGCACAAAACGGTAGCCGAACGCAATTGGAAATGCTTATTTTATTTCGTTGCGTTGCCCGTCTCCCGCCGGCGGTGCCGTCGGGGTTCCCGTTTTTCCGGTTTGCATGTGTGACCCATGGCAAAAACTGACCAACCCACGACAATCAAGAAATACGCAAACCGGAGGCTGTATAATACCGGGACCTCTACCTACGTGACATTGGAGGATCTGGCCGCGATGGTGAAGGAGGGCGAGGATTTCCTCGTCTACGATGCCAAGAGCGGCGACGACATCACCCGCTCGGTTCTCGCGCAGATCATCTTCGAGCAGGAGAACAAGGCCGGGCAGAACCTGCTGCCGACCACCTTTCTCAGGCAGCTGATCCGCTTCTACGGCGACAGCATGCAGAGGGTGGTGCCGAAATATCTCGAGCAGTCGATCGACACGCTGACGCGCGAGCAGGAGAAATTCCGCAAGCAGATCGCGGACACGTTCTCTGGCACCCCCTTCGCCCCGCTCGAGGAGCAGGTTCGCCGCAACATGGAGCTCTTCCAGCAGACCTTCTCGATGTTCAAGCCGTTCACACCGGCACGCGGCGGCAATGCCGTGGACGGCGAGAAGAAGCCGGAAGGCGCAGGCGGAGAGGACAATATCGACGAGCTTCGCCGCCAGATGAAGGAGATGCAGGACCGGCTCGAGCGGATGTCGAAGGAGCCGCCGAAGACCGAGGAGTAGCTGCGTCGCCTCTCTGCGAACGAAACTATCTCGTCGCCGTCGCGGCTTCGCCGCTCGGGATCTGCCATGGCCGCACGGCGGAGGCGAGCCCGATCAGACGTCCCTGGATGTAGTCACAGCCCCAGTCGTGCAGCAGAGCTGCCGAGGCCTCGTCCTGAACCCATTCGGCAACCGTCTTGATCCCGAGCCGGCGCGAAAGGTCGATCAGCGTCTGCACGAAGGCGCGATCGTCGGCGGCATGCACGATGTTCTGCACGAAGGCGCCGTCGATCTTGACGATGTCCACCCCGAGCTTGCGCAGATTCCGGAACGAGGTGTAGCCGGCGCCGAAATCGTCGATCGCGATCCGGCTGCCGAAATTCTTCAGCCGCGCGACGAAGCCGCGCAGGCCGTCGACATCCTGGATTGCCACCGTCTCGGTGATCTCGACGATCAGGCGCTCGGCGACGCCCGGATGCGCGCGCATCAGCGATTCGATCGAGGCCCACCAGTCCGGATCCATCGTGGTGTCGGGAGAGATGTTGAGGCTGAGCTCGACGCCGGGCGCGGCCGCGAGCTCGGCGATCACGAGTTCGAGCACGCGATGATCGACCAGCCGGATCAGGCCGAGCCGTTCTGCGACAGGCACGATGTCGGGCGCCAGCAGAACCCGTCCGTCGGCCTGCTCCATGCGGACCAGGCACTCGTGGAACGCGCGGGTGCGCGAGCCGAGTTCGACCACGGGCTCGAACGCCAGCACGATGCGCCGCTCGTTCAGCGCGGTGACGATCTCATCGGTGACGCGGATATTGACGCGGCGTTGCGCGTCACGTTCGACATTGGGCCGCCACACGACGAACGAGCCGGCGCGCCGGCGCTTGACGCCGTCGAGTGCCTCCTGCGCGCGGTTGATCGCCTCGTCAGCGCTGCGCGCATGGCGCGGCACGCTGACCGCGCCGATCGAGGCGGTGACCGAGACGGGGCCGGACCTGGTCGGCACCACATCGTCGCGGACACGGGCGAGAAAGCGTTCCGCCGCGACGTTCATGTCGTCGACAGTGCAGTTCTTCAGGATCAATCCGAACTTGTTGCCGGAAAAGCGGCCGAGCACGTCGCCGCCGCGCAGGCGCGCGCGGATGCGTGCGGCGATCTCCGAGATGACGGCATCGGCGACGTCGAAGCCGAAGGCCTCGTTGATGCGCGCCAGCCGATCGATCCCGATCAGCAAAAAGGCGCAGGTCGCGCGGAAGCGCTGCGCCTCCGCGACAGCCGCGGCAAGGGCCGCGATCAGATGGGTGCGGTTCAGCTCGCCGGTCAGCGGATCATGACGTGACAGCTTCAGGAGCTGTTCGTCGCGGGCATGGCGCTCGTTGTTGACGCGGACGATGCCGTGGGCACGCGCCGGCCGGCCGTCGGGGCCGGCAAACCAGCAGCCGGTCTCCTCGATCCAGAGCAGGGGCGCCGACGTGCTGGAGCGAACCCCATATTCGATCCGGTAGGGCGTGCCGTCGCGGCCATGCAGGGGCGGATGGGCAAGCGCGTCGGTCCTGATCGATCGCTCGGGCTCGATCAGCGCGGAGAACGCCTTCCCGCTCGACAGCGCTTCGGGCGCGATGTCCGGAAACACGGCGCCGACCTGATCGGTCCAGACCATGGCGTCGCTGCCAATGTCCCAGACGAAGGCGGCCTGGCCGAGCGAAGCGAGGATGGTCGAGGTCTGCGGGGCCTGGGACGTCACGGTCGCCTCGTTTTGGCACAGGGCCGATGATTCTCGATCTGCAGGATAAGGGGTCTTGAGGTGCCAACCCTAGGTAAACTTGATAAATATTTGGGAAACCATGTCGCACGGAGGCCGACAAATCATCGGCATGGCGATTGCCAGTCCTGAAGTCGCGCGGGCGCGAACGTCTCGAAACGTGACAGTTCAACCGGATGTCGGTTTGCGATGTTAAGGAACGACCAACCAGAGCCGAGTGCGGATGACCGCGACCTCGAAACCGCCTGCACGGCATTGATGCCGCTCGCGGTGCGAACGCAATGCGCCAGCCTTGCGCCGCTGTCCCGTCCCGACCCGACTTTCGTCGCACAATTGATCGCGACGGCCGAGCAGTTGCCGCAGACACGGGTGTATCGCCGCGCCGCGCCGGCCGACGCGCTCAGTGCCTATGGCGCGGGCCAGCGCAAAGCGCCACGGTCCGGCCTCAGGATGCGGCAGATCGCCTGAGCCGATCAGTGCTGCTGCGGCGGCTCCGGCGCGTGGCTTTCCGGCTGCAGCTCCGGGGAAACCACATCGGACGAGGCCTCGCTTCCGGCAACGGCGGGCGTCCCATTCGGGACGCCGTCCGGCTGTGCGGACCGCCGCGCCGGGTGATTCATCAGCACCGATTCGGCAACCGAAGCGGCCGACCGTGTCGAGCTCTTTGGCTCGGGAGCCGGCTCTGGCGCCGGTTCGCGCGCGACCGGCGCGGCAGCTGCCGGAGGTGCGGGTTCTGGAAAATCCGCGGGTTCCCCGACAGGCTCGGCAACGGGCGCAGCCGGCAGGTGTTCGGTCGCTTGGGCCGGCGCGGTCGGAGGCTCGACCTCCGGTGCCGAAGGCGGCACGGCCTGCCGCTGGATAGTGGCGGGTGCGACCGGCGCGGGCCGCCGCGCCCGCAGCGAAATCCCGGTCAGGAAATCCGTCAGCGACAGCAGCGTCAGCAGGAAATAGGTCGACGTGCCGAATTTAGGCCACATCACGAACTCGGCTGCCGCGCAGCCGAACACCACCAGCGACAGCAGGTGGTCGGTGATGTATTTCGCGCCGGGCCGGGCCGCCTTGACGATCTCGAGCAGCAGCAACAAGACGCCGACGGTCAGCAGGATGTCGCTCAGCGTCACCGGCCACAGCACGTGCGACACCAGCGGCAGTTTGAACAGCGTGTCGCCAAACGACACGCTGGGCATCAGAAAAGCGATGATGTTGTAGACCGCGAGCGGAATCAGAAGCAGCGGAAAACCGACCATGGACATCGGGGCGGGGCCTTCGGAGCAAAGGAGAAATCAGCGCTTGTTCCGCAAACGCGACGGCAACGCTCGCCGAGCCTCGCCGCTTAGAACTGTTCTACCCCAATCGTTGGCCGAATTCGGGCAGGACGGCTCCGCCGCCAGACTTCTGCCTTCACGATTCCTTTTTCTTGAGGACCTGCCGTCCCTTGTACATGCCCGTCTTCAGGTCGAGGTGATGCGGACGGCGCAGCTCGCCGGAATCCTTGTCCTCGACATAGGCGGGCTTCTTGATCGCATCGGCCGAGCGGCGCATGCCACGGCGCGACGGCGAAGTCTTTCGTCTGGGAACGGCCATAACGGTTGTCCTCTAGGGGTGTCTTTTGGGGCATCGTCCGACCGTGCGCGGCAGCGGCCACGGCGCGCGGACTGGGATGCCAGTCAAGGCCGCGCTTATAGAGGATGGGCCTGGGTAAAGCTAGGGCCATCGGATCGCAAAGCAGCGCGAAAATGCGCTCAATATCGCCGAACTTCGTCCCAGCACCGCGAGAGACCCGCGGCTTGCGCGCGCGCCATGTAGGTTCCGGCCAGGCGCCGCACGCCCGGACCGGGATTGCGGGCGCTGCGCAGATGCGGATTGGGCAGGATGGCCGCGAGCAGCGCCGCCTCGCGCGGCGACAGCGTCGCGGCCGAGCGGCCGAACGCATAGAAGCTGCCGGCCTCCGCGCCGAACTGGCCTGCGGGGCCGAGCTCTGCGACGTTCAGGTAGATTTCGAGAATGCGCTCCTTGGGCAGCACCGCATCGATCCACAGCGCCAGCGGAAACTCGAACAGCTTGCGGACCACTCCCGGCAGCGGCCACAAGAAGAGGTTCTTGGCTACCTGCTGGGTGATGGTGGAGGCGCCGCGCAGGTCTTCGCCATCCTCGGCGTCCAGAATGGCCTCGTGCAGCGCGCCCCAATCGATGCCGTGATGGCTGCAGAAATGCGCGTCCTCGGACGCCACCACCGAGCGTGGCAGGTAAGGAGAGATCTCCGCGAAATCGATCCACTGCCGCTGCACCGGCACTCCCATCACCGCCCGCCACGCCATCGGCGCCGAAACCGGATGGCCGACCCGGTAGAAGAGCGTCAGCATATAGGGCAGGGCGAGCGCAACCAGCAGAACCAGCAGCAGGCCCCGCAACAGGCGCGAGACGAATGTCCGGGCCTGGGACCGTGGCGCGCCGCACAGATCGTTCGCTTCGCTTGCTGGTATCTCGGCCATCATTCCCCGGATTATCGCGCAGTTTGGGGCCTTTTCGCGCGTCGCCGCGCGATTGACGAAGCCCCGTTCATCAACGATTGTCCGCCCGCATTTGACTTGGATCCCTTGGAGCCCACTGGATGACTGCCCCCAGCCCGACCGATTTTGGCAAGCGACTGGACAAGACCGCGGAGGATACCGAAGCCCAGCTCGCGCAATTGCTGGCGGATGCGCCCCTGCCCGACGAGATCGTCCGCCCGAAGCGGCTGATCGAGGCGATGCGCTATTCGAGCCTTGGCGGCGGCAAGCGGCTGCGGCCGTTCCTGGTGGTCGAGAGCGCGGCGGTGTTCGGCGTAAAATACGAGGCGGCGCTGCTCGCGGGCGCAGCCCTCGAATGCATCCACTGCTATTCCCTGATCCATGACGACCTGCCGGCGATGGACAACAGCGACCTGCGCCGCGGCCGTCCCACTCTGCACAAGGCCTATGACGATGCCACCGCGATCCTGGCCGGCGACGCGCTGCTCACAATTGCCTTCGATATCGTCACCCGCGACGAGATCCATTCCGAGCCCACGGTCCGGCTGCTGCTGACCCGGGCGCTGGCGCGTGCCGCCGGAATCGGCGGCATGGCCGGCGGCCAGATGCTGGACCTCGCCGGCGAGGGCCGGTTCGGCGACCGCGAGCCGGTCGACGTGGCGCGGCTGCAGCAGATGAAGACCGGGGCGCTGCTGCGTTTCGGCTGCATCGCGGGTGCGATTCTCGGGCAGGCCTCTCGAAGCGAATACCAGGCGCTCGACGATTTCGGCCGCGCGCTCGGCGAAGCCTTCCAGATCGCCGACGACCTGCTCGACGTCGAAAGCGACGCCGCGACCCTGGGCAAGCCCGCCGGCGCGGATGCGGAGCTCGGCAAGACCACCTTCGTCACCCAGCTCGGCATCGAGGGCGCCAAGCAGCGCGTGCGTGACCTGCTCGCCCGTGGCGACGCGGCGCTCTCGATGTTCGGCGCCCGGGGCGAGGTGCTGCGCGCCGCCGCGCGCTTCGTCGCGGAGCGCAAAAACTAGCGCTCCAGGCGCCGGGGGGAACATGGCCAGCGATGAGTTCGAGCAGCGCCTGGCCCGGTTTCGGCGATTGCCGAGACCGATCCGCATCGTCAGATCGCGCCCGCGGACCTTCATCTCGGCCGCGATTGGAGTCCTCACCGCCCTGCTGCTGCCGGCGTCTTTCCGCGGCGTCACTCGGGCGCTGATCGGCTGGGACAGCTTCATCGCGCTATACCTGATCCTCGTCTACCTCATGATGCTGTTCGGCAGCGAGCACGGGCGCATCCGCTACAACGCCGCGCGGCAGGACGACGGCCGCTTCGTGATCCTGATGGTCGCTACCCTTGGTGCCTTCGCCTCGATCGCCGCGATCGTGTTCGAGCTCGGCGCCTCGCACCGCGGCGCGGCGGAGCTGACGATCGCCACCGCCACCATCGCGCTGACCTGGGCGGCCGTACATACCGCCTTCGCCCTGCACTATGCCCATGAATATTACCGCGGCACGAAGCCGGGCGGGCTGCAGTTCCCGAGTGGCGACAAGCACGATCATGCCGACTACTGGGACTTCGTCTATTTCTCCTTCGTGATCGGCATGACCGCACAGGTCTCCGATGTCGGCATCACCGACAGGATCATCCGCCGCACCGCGACCGTCCACGGCATCATCTCATTCGTCTACAACACCGCCCTGGTCGCGCTGATGGTCAACATCGCTGCCAGCGCGATCTCGAGCTGAACGCGCACGTTCAGCGACAGACCTCGGCGAGGCCGCTGCTCGCCCGCGTCGCGAGCTGCGCATTGTCCTCGATGTGGCAGCCGGGGTTGACCGGACGGCAGTGGAAACCATCGCAGAAGATCTGTCCCGATCCTTGCGCTTGCGAGCGTCGCGGCGCAGCGGGTGGTTGCGGCGGAGCTGGAAGACCCGCGCTGTAACCGGGGCCGAAATTCGGCCGCTCGACCGGCGCGCGGTCGTAGCGATCTTGGCGATCTTGGCGATCCTGCCGGTCGTCGCGGTCCTGGCGCTCGGCCCGCGCGCGACGGGCGCGGCGGTCCTCATCGTCGCGCTTGGCGGTGTCCTTGGTCCTGGCCCGGCGCTTCTCGCATTCACTGTCGTCGTTGAGGAACGAGCCCTCGGCACAGACGATCTTCGCGCATCGGTCGCCGTCGGCCTGGTAGCCGTGGTCGCATTTGAGCGGGCAGACACGCGAGGTCTTCTGCCGGATGGCGTCGAGCGCATCGCCGGAGGCCGCCTTGGTGTCGAATTTCGTGCCGGCATAGCGATTGAACTGCGACAGCGAGCGCTGCGAGGCCGCGTTCCAGTCGCCATCGGCATCGGTGGTGAGACAGCCGACCCGCCGCAACTCCGCCTGCTCGGATCTGGCGAGATCGGCTTGCGGCACGCCCTCGCTCAGGGAGGCGACCTGGGTGGACTTGTCGGCGGTCGCCCGCGGCGAGCCCGTCTCTCCGTTGGCGGGCGGCGCCGGCGCGTCCTCCAGCGCCGCCTTGTCGGCGCGCCTGCGTTCGGCTGCGGCCGCCTGGTCCTGAGCAGCCTGCTTGGCCTTCTCGGCGGCGGCCTGCGCCGCCTCGGCCGCTTTGGCATCGGCGTCCGCCTTGGCCTGGGCTTCCTTGCGCGCGCCTTCGGTGGCGAGCCGGGCGCGCTCCTGCTCGGCGACCTGCGCCTTGGCGATGGCCGCCGCGTGCGCCGCTTCCGCCGTGATCTTGTCGAGCTGCAGCTTGGCGAGGCTCGCGTAGAAGCCATCCGGGTGCTGCGTGAGAAATGCCTCGAATGCGGCCCTGTTGCCGACCTGCAGCGCCAGCTCGTAGTCGTGGCGTATCTCGGCCTGCGGATTGGGAATGCTCTGCACCTGCGGCACCACCTTCGGCATGCCCGGCACCAGTGGCAGATCGTCGCCGCCGAGCGAGCCATAGACGAACGGCTCCTGCCGATTGGCGGTCGCCTTCAACACGTCATCGCGCACGAAACCGAACGCCTTGCGCACGTCGAGCCCCGGCGTGGGCAGATGCCTGGCCAGCGCGATCGTGAACGGGCTGTTGCGACCGGCGCCGTCCTGCGCGGTGGAACCGGCGCGCGCCGAATAGGCGACCAGCGTGTTCGGGCTGGACGGCTCGATCTTGGCAAGCCCGAGTCCGACAGCACGGGTCGCGACCGTGCGCTTCATGCTCTTGGCGAACGGATTGTCGCGGCAGGCGTCGAGAATGACGAGCCGGAGCTGCTTGGCCGGCTCGACCGCGACCATCACGCGATCGAGGGAGAAGGCCTCATCGAACACGTCGGTGTCACGCTCGAGCCGGGCATCGACCGGAATCAGATAGTTCTGGCCGTCGACCTCGAGGCCATGGCCGGCGTAATAGACGATCGCGATATCGGCATCCTGGGCGCGGTCGGCGAATTCGCGCAGCGTGCGCCGCGTGTCCAGGGCGGTGAGGTTGAAACGGGCATCGACGACGTCGAAGCCGGCGTTCCGGAAGGTGTCGGCCATCAGCGCGCCGTCGTTGACGGGATTGGCAAGCTGTCCCGCGTTCTGATAGTTCGCATTGGCGAGCACCAGCGCCACGCGCTTGCTGGCCAGCGCCGGCTGCGACAACAACGCGAGCACGGCCGCCAGCAGGAACCCGCACCATTTGCCAAATCCGGACATCACGACCTCTCGAACCTCGCACCCAATACGGCTATCAGAACAGGAGCCTGCGGCTTGTGAGCCTCGTCACGCAGGTCTCACGATGCTCTGGCAGCATACACCGCCCCATGGTCATTGGTACCGACGCGCCACCACTGGTTCGGCCTTGCCAATCACGATTTTCCGGCCAAGATTTGATCGACACATCAGCAAAGGGGTCCCGATACCATGAGCGACCGTTCCAGCGTCGAAGCCGTGGTGCAAACCTATTTCGACGGGCTGTATGAGGGCGACGCCGACAAGCTCGCCGCCGCGTTCCATCCCTCGGCCGACCTGCGCTGGGTGGAAAAAGGGGAACTCAAGATCCTCACCGTGCCGGATTGGCTCGCCTGGGTCCGCAAGCGTCCCTCCGGCAAGGCCGAGGGCAAGCCGCGGGAGGATTTCATCGTCACCATCGATCGCTCCGACGACGCCACCGCCTTCATCAAGGTGCGCTGCCAGTTGCCGCCGCGCTATTTCACCGACTATCTAGTGGCGATGAAGCTCGCCGACGGCTGGCAGATCGTCTCGAAATCCTATCGCTACGACCTGCGCGAGTGACCGCATCGCGCGGAGATGGAAGCCACGTTCCAGATCCTGCTGATCCTGCTCGCGGTGCTGGCAGGCACCGCGGTGCTGGCCCGCAGGGTCGACATCGCGCCGGCGATTCTCCTGATGGTGGCCGGCATCGGTCTCGCCTTCGTGCCCGGCATGCCGCCGCTGGAGCTGCCGCCGCAGGTCGTGCTGCTCCTGGTGCTGCCGCCCCTGATCTATTCGGCGAGCGTCGCGATGAGCTGGCGCGAGTTCCGGCACAATCTGCGGCCGATCATCCTGCTCGCGGTCGGATGCGTCATCTTCACCGCGGGCGCGGTCGCCGCCGTCTCCCATTACGTGATCGGTCTGCCCTGGGATGTCGGGTTCCTGCTCGGTGCCATCGTTGCGCCGCCCGACGCGGTCGCCCCGCTCGCGATCGCCCGCCGGCTCGGCATCCCCCGTCGCATTCTCGTCGTGCTGGAGGGCGAGGGGCTCGCCAATGACGCCACCGCGCTGATCCTCTATCGTTTTGCAACCGTCGCGATCGCAACCGGCATGTTCTCGCTGCCGAAGGCGCTTGGCATGTTTGGCGGCATCGTCATCGGCGAGGTGCTGTACGGCGCGTTCGTCGGATGGGCCAGCCTGCGGCTGCGACATTATGCCCGCGAGCCGCGGGCCGAGATCACGCTGTCGTTGATCACGCCCTATCTCGCCTACTGGGTTCCCGAGCATCTCGGAGGCTCCGGCGTGATCGCAGCCGTGGCCTGCGGCCTCTACATGAGCTGGAACGGCCCGCTCTGGATCTCCTCGGCGACGCGGTTGCAGGGCATCTTCTTCTGGGACCTCGTGATCTACCTGATCGAGGGCCTTCTGTTCCTGCTGACTGGCTTCCAGATGCGCTCGCTGTTCGAGAAATCGAAGGCGTTCCCGCTGCAGGAGATCCTGGTCGCGATCGCGCTGGTGACGGCGATCGTCATCATCGCGCGCTTCGTCTGGGTCTACCCCGCGACCTATCTGCCGCGAGTCTTCAGCAGGAGCCTGCGCGAGCGCGATCCGTCGCCGCCCTGGCGCTGGGTGTTCATCCTGTCCTTCGCCGGCGTGCGCGGCGCCGTCTCGCTCGCCGCAGCGCTCGCGCTGCCGTTCGCGCTGGACGACGGCAGCCCGTTCCCGCACCGCGACCTGATCCTGTTCGTCGCCTTCGGCGTCATCTTCATCACGCTGGTGGGGCTCGGGCTCAGCCTGCCGATCGTGGTGCGGTGGCTCGGCGTCGCCGACGCCGCGCGGGGCGAGCATGTCGCCGAGCACGGCGCCGAGATCGCGGCGCGGCGCGAGGCATTGGAGGCCGCGCTGAAATCGCTCGATGCCATCACCGAGCAGCGCGAGATTTCCGACGAGGTCGTCAAGGTGTTGCGCGCCCGTCACGAGATCCGCGCGAGCCAGCTGCCGGACTCGCTCGATCCCGACGCGCACGACGTCTCCGCGGAAGGCACCGAGCTGACGCGGGAATTGATCGCGGCGGAGCGCAAATTCGTCCATGTGCTGCTGCGCGACGGCAAGATCACCGACGAGAGCCGGCGGCGGATCGAGCGCGACCTCGACCTGGAAGAGGCGAGCCTCGCCAACCGCGAATACCGCGAGACGCCGCTGTGAGCGGCGACTGCGGGCGATGATCCGTGGCGAACCCGATCGCGGTTCGTCAGCGCGCTGTTGCGTGCCTTGCCGTCGGGCATCGATGGTATCGCTGTGCTCCGCCCATCCTCCGGTGCCAAATCGTGGCAGGCGCCGCCGTCACCAAAAATTCGTGGAACCGGCGACCGCCGAGGACGCTTGGGCGATGAACCCTGCAGGAGATTTCCCATCATGAGCAAGGCCAACGCGATCGCGCTCATCGTCATCATCCTGGTCCTGTGCGCCGGCGCCGCCGCGCTCTACCGGCTCGATACCGGACGGGGCGATCGCACCAGCGGCAGTGTCTCGGCGCGGTCGGCGTCCGACTAGCCGTGTCATCGGGTGGCGCTTCGCGCGGAACTGGTGGCTCGCAATGACGGTTGCGCAAGCGAACGCCTGCCCCACGAAAGTTTTATGACACCGGAACGTCCCGTGCCGGCGAGAGCTAACTCACTGGCTCACTGGAAATCCGACATCATGTTCGCTCATTTGACGCAAGGATCGCCGGAAACCATCGCGATCCTCACCTTTTGCTTCGTCCTCGTGCTGTTCTTCGAGTTCTCGAACGGCTTCCACGATACTGCGAACGCCGTCGCAACCGTGATCTACACCAATTCGTTGCGGCCCGTCGTCGCGGTGGTCTGGTCCGGCATCATGAACTTCATCGGCGTCATCGCGGGCGGCATCGCGGTCGCCTATGCGCTGGTCGAGCTGATTCCGCCCGAGGTGCTTTCCCCGCCCGACGGCAGCCTCGCCGCCGGCCTGCTGGTCGCCGTGTTCGTCGCGGCGCTCCTGTGGAACGTCGGGACCTGGTATTTCGGCATCCCCAATTCGAGCTCGCATGCGTTGATCGGCGCGCTGATCGGCATAGCACTCGAAGTCGCGCTCACGCGTGACGCCGGCGGGCTCGGCATCGAATGGGCCCAGGTCTGGAGCGTGCTCGGCTCCCTCCTGGTCTCGCCGGTCCTGGGCTTCGTGCTGGCCCTCATCCTGTTCCGGCTGTTCAGGCTGTTCCTGCACCAGAAGGCGCTCTACGAGCGGCCGCCGCGCGACGAACCTCCGGTGTGGTGGATGCGATGGCTGTTGATCCTGACCTGCACCGGCGTCTCCTTCTCCCACGGCACCAATGACGGCCAGAAGAGCATCGGACTCATCATGCTGACCATCATCGGACTGATGCCTGCGAGCTACGCCCTGAACCTCGAGATGAATCGGGACCAGATCACCAAGGCTGCGGGTGCGATGCAGTCGACCGCCGCCCTGATCGAGCGATCCGGCGGGGCGAGAAAGTCCGACGGCGCGGCTGCGGCGCGGGCGCTCGGCTCGCGCCTGGCGGACCTCTCCAGCATCAGCGACATTCCGCCGGACGAGCGTTCCGCGCGCCGCAATGATCTGAACCATACGCTCGCAGGACTGCGCGATGTCCAGGCAAACAAGGCTGCACCTGAAGCTGACAGGAAGCAGGCCAAAGCTGCCCATGACGAGCTCATGCGCACGGTGCAATATGCGCCCTGGTGGGTCCGAGTCCTCAGCGCGCTCTGTCTCGGCCTCGGCACCATGGTGGGCTATCGCCGCATCGTGAAGACGCTCGGCGAAAGGCTGGGCAAGTCCCATCTCGTCCCCGCGCAGGGCGCGTCCGCCGAACTCGTCGCCGCGAGCCTGATCGGGTTCGCCGGGTTCACGGGCTACCCCGTCAGCACGACCCATGTGGTGACCGGCGGAATCGCCGGCACGATGGTCGGCTCCGGCGCCGGCGTTCAACGCAGGACCGTGTGGATGATTGCGGCAGCCTGGATCCTGACCCTGCCGGCCACCATCCTGCTGTCCTGCGGCCTGTTCTATCTGTTGTCTTGAATCTGACGCTCGGCCTTCCGCGCGGCCCGAAAGTCGTCGAGATGATCGACGTTCGGTCCGAACGCCGCCTCCTTGGCAAGCAGATGATAGACCCGCGCCACCGTGCGCTGCTTGTACTTGAGGCGTCCGAATGGCAGCGACCGGGCCCTGCGGACCGCGGCGACGGCATGTGCCTTGAAGTAATCATAGGCGTCGGACATGACGTAACAACGCGGGAGGC
>NZ_JAFAVV010000242.1 GCF_019242285.1 Bradyrhizobium sp. | reverse complement strand
TCTCGATGACGCGCTCGACGCCCTTGGCGCCGATCACGGCCGGCACGCCGATGTAGCGGTCGCGCACGCCGTACTCGCCCTTCAGCGACACTGCGCAGGGCAGCACGCGCTTCTTGTCCTTGAGATAGCTCTCGGCCATCGCGATCGCGGAGGCCGCCGGCGCATAGAAGGCCGACCCGGTCTTCAGGAGGTTGACGATCTCGGCCCCGCCATTGCGGGTGCGGTCGACGATCTCGTCGATCCGCGCCTGCGAGGTCCAGCCCAGCTTGACGAGGTCGGGCAGCGGGATGCCGGCGACGGTGGAATATTTCACCAGCGGCACCATGGTGTCGCCGTGGCCGCCGAGCACGAAGGCGGTGACGTCCTCGACCGAGACGTTGAACTCGTCGGCGAGGAAATAGCGGAAGCGGGCGGAGTCGAGCACGCCGGCCATGCCGACCACCTTCTTGTGCGGCAGGCCCGAGGCCTTCTGCAGCGCCCAGACCATGGCGTCGAGGGGATTGGTGATACAGATGACGAAGGCATCGGGCGCGTATTTCTTGATGCCGGCGCCCACCTGCTCCATCACCTTGAGGTTGATCGAGAGCAGGTCGTCGCGGCTCATGCCGGGCTTGCGCGGCACGCCGGCGGTGACGATGCAGACATTGGCGTTGTCGAGCGCCTCGTAGGAATTGGCGCCGACATAGGCGGCGTCGAAGCCGTCGACCGGCGAGGACTGGGCGATGTCGAGCGCCTTGCCCTGCGGCACGCCCTCGGCGATGTCGAACATCACCACGTCGCCCAACTCCTTCAAGCCGATCAGGTGAGCCAACGTTCCGCCGATCTGGCCGGAGCCAATCAGAGCAATTTTGTCGCGCGCCATGGGAAATCCGTCCTTTGAAGCCCGGGAAGGGAAGCCGTTACGAAGCTGAGAGGCTGGTTATCCCTTTCGACCGAGCCGTTCAAGCCGGACCACGCTCAATTGTAGGCGCAGCCAGTATGCTGCCTTGATTTCGGTCAAGTCCCGGCCGCCCGTGTCGTTGCGAGGCGCGTAGTATCGAGGCAATCCATGGCGCCCGAGTCGACCATGGACTGCTTTGCTGAGCTTGTCTTCGGGCCGCGCCTCGCGCGGACCCGTTGGCTCGCAATGACTGGAATTACGTCTCGACCAGCCCCGTGGTCGCGCCGCTGGCGGCGGAATCCTTCCGCCCATGCGGAAGGGCCAGGTAGAAGGCCGAGCTCATCTCGATCAGACGCGATGACGTCCGCTTGAATTCGTTGGCCTCGTTGCCCTCGGTGGCGAGATACAGCGACACCGGGTCGGCCTCGGCGGAGGCCATCAGCTTCACCGCGTTGTCGTAGAGCGTGTCGATCAGGGTGATGAAACGCTTGGCGGCGTTGCGCTCGGAATGGTCCATCACTGGGATACGGTCGACCAGGATGGTGTGATAATCGTGCGCAAGCCTGAGATAGTCGGAGCTCGCGAGCGGCTTCTCGCAGAGATCGCCAAAGGAGAACCGCGCCACTCCATGCGCCGAGCACGGCACGTGGAGATTGCGCCCCTTGATGAGAATATCGCGTGAATTGCACTCGGCGTTGCCGGTCATCCTGACCCAGGCCTTGTCGAGCGCCGCCTTGGCCTCGGCATCCGCCGGCACCAGCCACATGTTGACGCCGGAGAGTTTTTCCAGCCGAAAATCGGTGCGTGCATCAAGCCGCAGCACGTCCATGTGCGCGGTGATCTCCGCGATGAAGGGCAGGAACAACGCGCGGTTCAGTCCGCCCTTGTAGAGGTCGTCGGGCGCGACATTGGAGGTCGCGACCACCACCGTGCCGAGCTCGAACAGTTTTGCGAACAGCCGCCCCAGGATCATGGCGTCGGCGATGTCGGTGACGTGGAATTCGTCGAAGCACAGGAGCCAGGCCTCGTCGAAGATCGCGGACGCCGTCAGCGCGATCACGTCGGAATTGGCGAGCTCGCCGCGAGCCATGTCCAGGCGGTAGGCGTAGATCCGCTCATGCACCTCGGCCATGAACTCGTGGAAATGCGCCCGCCGCTTGTGCTCCACCGGACAGTGCTGGAAGAACAGGTCCATCAGCATGGTCTTGCCGCGGCCGACCTCGCCATGGATGTAGAGGCCCTGCGGCGGCGCCTCGCGCTTGTCGGAGAACAGCCGGCCGAGCAGGCCCTGCCGGCGCGCGGGCTTGTAGTTCGACAGCCGCCGTTCCAGCTCGGCAAAGACGTCCGCAGCCTCGGCCTGCGCCGCATCGGCTTCGATGGCGCCGGACGCGACGAGGGCCCGATACTGGCGGAGGAACGCGTCGGAGGGACTGGACAGCATGGCGCATCTTTACGGCCCCAGGCTTAAGAAAATTGCAAGCCGAGAATCAGGGGCAGGGGTATGCGCGTCCGGGTCTTGGAGGCCTTCTTGCTGCCGGTATTGGCGGAAGCTCACCGGCTGAGGGCGTAGGAATCCTCGACCACATAGGGGCCGCCCCCCGTGGAAGCCCGGGAGGAGAACAGAACGAAGCGCTCCGCCATGAATACCCGGCTCGGGAAATAGCCGCGCACCGAGAGATAGTCCGCGACATCCCTGCTCGAGGCGTCATGGAGCCGCGCCAGCGTCACATGCGGGGTGAATTTGCGGCCCTCCGGATCGAGCCCGATCCGCTGCATGATCCGCTCGAGCTCCGCCTGCAGTTCAATCAAGGGACGGCTCGGCACGATCGACGCAACCACCGCGCGCGGCTTGCGCCCGCCGAAGCTGGAGAGGCCCTGCAGCGTCACCTCGAACGGCTTGCGGTTGACGCGCACCAGCATGGAGGCGATCTCGTTCGCCGAGGCGCCGTCGATGTCGCCGATGAAGCGCAGGGTGACGTGATAATTTTCGGGATCGATCCAGCGGGCGCCGGGAAGGCCACCTCGCAAATTGGAAAGGGTCTGGCCGATCTCGGCCGGGATTTCCAGTCCCGTGAACAAACGCGGCATCGTACGGACTCCCGATGCTTGGGCACTTTTCCGATGGCCCAACCACGTCGCTGTGGCCATGGCCTCGGGCGATCATGCCCTAAAACGATTCCGGTGACGAATCACCGATCGATATTTTCTAACTGAGTTGTGTGACTCTGCGAAGCATATGACGTTAACCGATCGAGAACCTCCTCACAGAAAGCTAAACCGGTAAGGTTATCACCTGGTTTCCTGCCCGCTTTTCAACGGGACTGCCTGCTTATCACGCCGAGAAATGCCTCCACCATGGGCATGATCCTGTTGACGATGATGTCGACGCCCTGCGGCGTCGGATGAATGCCGTCAGCCTGGTTGAGCTTGGCGTCGGCAGCGACGCCGTCCAGAAAGAACGGATAGAGCGGCACGCTGGCAGACTTCGCAAGCTCAGGATAGATCGCATCGAAACGATCCGCATAATCGCGGCCGTAATTCGGCGGCGCCACCATGCCGCAGAGGAGGACCGCGATCGCGCGCCCCTTCAGGCGGCCGACGATGTCCGATAGCGCCGAACGGGTGACGGCGGGATCAATCCCACGGAGCGCATCGTTGGCGCCGAGCTCGACGATCACCCCGTCGGTTCCATCCGGCACCGACCAGTCCAGCCGGTCGCGGCCGCCCGACGCCGTGTCGCCGGACACCCCGGCATTGGCGATGTCGACGTTCACCCCCTTGTCCCGCAATGCCTTTTGCAGTCTTGCCGGAAACGCGTCGGCGGCCGCGAGGCCAAGCCCGGCTGAAAGCGAGTCGCCGAGCACCACCAGCTTGATGGGTTTCCCCTCATCCGCCGCCTCGGCGCCGGCCAGCCCCGCCGTTTGCGCCGCCGTCAAGGTCGCCATCAACACGACGATGTGCATGAGCGGCCCAAGCCGCCTCTCGACCCACCCGGCGAAAGTGCCATATGACCGGGCCATGGACAGTCTCATCGAATCCACACCCCGATCCGGCTCTGCGACCGACACGATTGCGATCTCCAAGGTCAATCTCTCGCTCGGCAGCGGCGCCGCGCGCGTTCATATCCTGAAGGACATCAGCCTGCGCGTCGCATCCGGCGAAGCGCTCGGCCTGATCGGCCCTTCGGGTTCGGGAAAATCCACGCTGCTGATGGTCATGGCGGGCCTGGAGCGTCCTGACAGCGGAGAGGTGGTGGTGAGCGGCACACCGTTCAATGCCCTCGACGAGGACGCGCTCGCCCGCTTTCGCGGACGTCAGGTCGGCATCGTCTTCCAATCGTTTCATCTGATCCCGACCATGACGGCGCTGGAGAACGTCGCGGTCCCGCTCGAGCTCGCTGGCAACGCCGATGCCGCCGAGCGCGCGGCGCGGGAGCTCTCCTCCGTCGGCCTCGCCGATCGTCTGCATCACTACCCGACCCAGCTCTCCGGCGGCGAGCAGCAGCGCGTCGCGCTCGCCCGCGCGCTCGCGCCCGACCCCGCGATCCTGGTCGCCGACGAGCCGACCGGCAATCTCGACGAGGGCACGGGCCGGCAGATCGTCGACCTCCTGTTCACCAAACATGCCGAGCGCGGCATGACGCTCGTGCTGGTAACCCACGATACCTCGCTCGCGCAGCGCTGCGACCGCGTGGTGCGGCTGCGCTCGGGCCGGATCGACGCCGCGAGCACAACCGGCAGACCCGCGACATGACGGTCGTCTCGGAGCGTATCGATCTCGATTCCGGGCGCACCGGCGGCGGCCGCACGGCCTGGCTCAGCCTGCGCTACGCGATCCGCGAATTGCGCGGCGGCCTGCGCGGCTTCTACGTCTTCATCGCCTGCATCGCGCTCGGCGTGATGGCGATCTCCGGGGTCGGATCGGTGGCGGCGAGCCTGAGCGACGGGCTGGCGCGTGAGGGCCGGACGCTGCTCGGCGGCGACGTCTCCTTTTCGCTGTTCCAGCGCGAGGCAAAGCCCGACGAAGTCGCATTCCTGCGTTCGCGCGGCGAGGTGTCGATCGCGGCCACCTTGCGGGCGATGGCGCGCGCTGCCGACGGCCGGCTCGCGCTGGTCGAGGTGAAAGCGGTCGACGTCGCCTATCCGATGCTCGGCCAGCTGACGCTCCGTCCTGCGATTCCGATGACCGACCTGCTGGCCGAGCGCGACGGCGCGTTCGGCGCCGCGGCCGATCCGGCGCTGCTGCAGCGGCTCGACCTGAAGGTCGGCGACAAGGTCACGCTCGGCGAGGCCAGCTTCCAGATCCGCAGCGCGGTCGAAGCCGAGCCGGACAAGCTCGCCGGCGGCATCGGGCTCGGGCCGCGCTTCCTGGTCAGCGAGGCGGGCCTGCGCGCCACCGCCCTGATCCAGCCCGGCAGCCTGGTGCGCTGGGTCTACCGGGTCAAATTGCCGGATGGCGCCAGCGACGACGGCGCGACCAGGGCGCTGATCGACGACGCGCACACCGCCGCGCCGGAAGCTGGCTGGGAGGTGCGCAGCCGCGCCAACGCCTCACCGCAGCTCGAACGGACCATCGAGCGCTTCACCCAGTTCCTGACGCTGGTCGGCCTCGCTGCGCTCCTGGTCGGCGGCGTCGGGGTGGCGAATGCCGTGAAGAGCCACATCGACCGCCGGCTCGAGGTGATCGCGGCTTTCAAGGCGCTCGGCGCCACCGGCCGCGACGTGTTCGCGATCTATCTGACCCAGGTCGTCGTGCTCGCGAGCCTCGGCTCCGTGATCGGGCTGGCCGCCGGCGCCGCCCTGCCCTTCGTCATCGTCGGCCTGTTCGGCAAGCTGCTGCCGCTGCCCGTGACGCCGGCGCTGCACGCAAGCGAGCTTGCGCTCGCCTTCGTCTACGGCCTGCTGACCGCGCTCGCCTTCGGCCTGTGGCCGCTCGGCCGCGTCCACGACGTCCCGGTCGCGGCACTGTTTCGCGAAGCGGTGGTCGCCGAGTGGCACCGGCCGCGTTGGCGCTATCTCGCCTTGATGGCGGTGGTCGTCGCGCTGCTGATCGCGGTGGTGATCGGGCTCGCCTACGACAAGCGCGTCGCCGCGGTCTTCGTGGTCGCTTCCGCGCTCGTGTTCGGCCTGCTGCGCGCCATCGCGGCCGGCGTGATGGGCGCCGCCCGGCGCCTGCCGCGCACCCGTTCCACCATGCTGCGGCTCGCGATCTCCAACATCTACCGGCCCGGTGCGCTGACGCCATCGGTCGTGCTGTCGCTTGGGCTCGGGCTCGCCGTACTGGTGACGATCACCCAGATCGACGGCAATCTGAGGCGGCAATTCCTGGCGTCGCTGCCGGAGCACGCGCCGTCGTTCTTCTTCATCGACATCCCCTCGAGCGAGGCGGACCGCTTCAACGAGTTCCTGCACAAGACCGAGCCGGACGCGACCGTCGAGGACGTCCCGATGCTGCGCGGCCGGATCGTCGGCGCCCGCGGCGTCAAGGCCGAAAACCTCGAACCGTCGTCGGACTCGGAATGGGTGCTGCAGAGCGACCGCGGCCTCACCTATACCGGCGAAATTCCCAAGGGCTCCAGGATCGTCGAGGGCGAGTGGTGGGGCGCCGACTATGACGGACCGCCGCTGGTCTCGATCGAGAAGAAGATCGCCGACGGGCTCAAGCTCAAGCTCGGTGACGAGATCGTGGTCAACGTGCTCGGCCGCGACGTTTCCGCCCGCATCGGCAACATGCGCAACATCGACTGGCAGGGGCTCGGCATCAATTTCGTGCTGGTGTTCTCGCCGAATGCATTCAAGGGCGCGCCGCACACCCATATCGCGACCCTGACCGAGCAGCGCACCGACGCCGCCGAGGACGGCCGCATCGTCCGCAAGGTCGCCGACGCGTTCCCGATGGTGACCAGCGTCAGGGTGCGCGAGGTGATGCAGACCGTCGGCGCGGTGGTGACCAATCTGGCGCTGGCGATCCGCGGCGCGAGCGCCGTGACGCTGATTTCGGCGGTCCTGGTGCTCGGCGGCGCGCTGGCCGCCGGACACCGCCACCGGGTCTATGACGCGGTGATCCTGAAGACGCTCGGCGCCACGCGGCTGCGCCTGCTTGGGGCCTATGCGCTGGAATACCTCCTGATCGGGTTCGCCACCGCCGTGTTCGGCGTGATCGCTGGCTCGGTCGCGGCCTGGCTGATCGTGACGCGGCTGATGACCCTGAGCTTCGTCTGGCAGGCCGGAAGCGCCACGGTGGTGGTCGTCTCCGCCCTGGTCGTGACCGTGGGGCTGGGGCTTGCCGGAACGCTGCTCGCGCTGAACCAGAAGCCCGCATCGGTGCTGCGGAATCTGTGACAAATTGTAGCCGATCCGGCCCGCCATCGATCGGCCTTCCTTCGCGTTATGGCAGGGTTAATGCGTGCTTTCGCCATGAATTCGACAACAGAGCGACATTCGGCCGCGCGTGGAAGCTTGCGTGAAATGTGCTAGTTTCCCACATGGTTATCGGGTTCAGGCAGCGGATTGATGACGCAAAATTAATGTCGGCAGTCCGCGCAATCTGAGATAGGTTTCTTTCGAACCGGCGGCCGCAAAACCCTTGCGGACCACCGGGCAACCAACGGGAATTCGACCATGTCGGATCTAGACCGCAACTATACTTCACCCTTCGGCCGGGCCGCCGGGCGCGTCGACGCCGCGACCGTTGACGCCGGTCTGCGCGCCTACATGCTGCGCATCTACAACTACATGAGCATCGGCCTCGCCATCACCGGTCTCGCCGCGCTCGGTGTCTACATGGCGGCGGTGACGACCGATCCATCCGGCGCCGCGGCCAAGATCGGCAACGCGTTCCTGACGCCGTTCGGCTACGCGATGTTCGTGAGCCCGCTGAAATGGCTGTTCATCCTGGCGCCGCTCGTGATGGTGTTCGCGATCTCGGCCGGCATCAACCGCCTCGCGCCCTCGACCGCACAATTGCTGTTCTGGGTGTTCTCGGCCCTGATGGGCGTCTCGCTGTCGTCCATCTTCCTCGTCTACACCCATACTTCCATCGTGCGGGTGTTCTTCATCACCGCGGCGAGCTTCGGCGCGCTGAGCCTCTACGGCTACACCACGCGGCGTGACCTGACCGGGTTCGGATCATTCCTGTTCATGGGTCTGATCGGCATCGTCATCGCGAGCCTGGTCAATCTGTTCGTGGCAAGCTCGGCGTTGCAGTTCATCGTGTCGGTGGTCGGCGTGCTGGTGTTCGCGGGCCTCACCGCCTGGGATACCCAGCGGCTCAAGAACGACTACATCTACGGCTACGCCTCGGCCGGCGGCGACATCGCCGAACGCGCCGCGATCACGGGTGCGCTGTCGCTGTACTTGAACTTCATCAACCTGTTCACGCTGCTGCTGCAGCTGCTCGGCCAGCGCGACTGACCGCCGAAGAACACGGAAAACGCATCGAGCCCCGGCTTCACCGCCGGGGCTTTTCTTTTTCGGCAGGCGAAATACTGTAGCCGGATGCCTTCCGTTGACATCAGGCCGGCCACCGAGGCCGACCTTGCCGCCATCACCGCCATCTACGACCACGCCGTACGTCACGGCACCGCGACGTTCGAGCTGATCCCGCCCGATCTGGCCGAGATGACCCGACGCTTCCGCGCGCTGGTGGACGGCGGTTTTCCCTATCTCGTCGCCGCGCTCGACGGACGCGTGGTCGGCTACGCCTATGCCGGCGCCTACCGGCCCCGGCCCGCCTATCGCTTCACGGTCGAGAATTCGGTCTACCTGGAGCCCGCGATCCATCGGCGCGGTATCGGGCTGCAATTGATGCTGCGGCTGATCGCCGAATCCGAGGCTCGCGGCTATCGCCAGATGATCGCGGTGATCGGCGATTCCGCCAATGCCGGATCGATCGGCGTGCATACGCGCTGCGGGTTTCAGATGATCGGCACCCACCCGGCTGTCGGGCTGAAGTTCGGCCGCTGGCTCGACACCGTGATGATGCAGCGCGCGCTCGGCGAGGGCGCGACGACGGTGCCAGCCAATCCGACCGTCCGAGGTTAGACCAGCGCCGGCTTGCGGTCGATCACGAGCAGCACGCGATCGAGTTCGTGGCCGCGGCGCATGATCAGGCCGGTCGCCGAGATCACGCTATACATGCCCTGCTTGCGCGCCAGCCGTGGATCCTTCTCGATCCGGTAAAGCGGCACCTCGGAGGCGCGGCGGTACACCGAGAACACGGCGCGGTCGCGCAGGAAGTCGATCGCATAATCGCGCCATTCGCCGTCGGCGACCATGCGGCCGTACAGGTTCAGGATGCGATTGAGCTCGAGACGATTGAATGTCACGCGGTTCGGTGAGGGGGTCGCAGCGGCCACACGAACCGCTGCGTGACTCCCGCTGGGATCGGCGTCCTCCGGCATCAAACTCATGGGCCGTCTCCTGTCATGTCAGTGACATGTTTGCGCCAACGGGCCTCACCCTGCAAGGGGCGCGAGGAGGCGAATTGTCCCGCGACCCGGAACCGGACGGCAAATCGGCCTTCAATGAACCGCTATGCTCGCGCAAATGGGCGTCACAGGATCGTTAGCAAGAATCATAATGCCGCCCCACTTCCGCCAACCGCCTGCCCCTTGGGGTTGCGATAAGAAGATACTGCGTTGGCCCGGTCCTTTCGGTTTCGGATTCCTCAGCCCCCAGCCCCCCGGGATCGTCGGGATCGGGCCTATCGCAGAACCAAACCGACCAGTTCCTGATGGGCCAACGCGAGTTGGTCCTTTTTTTATTGTCCGGAACCTGTGACGAAGCATGTGGCGACCGGGTGCGTCAACCGGTCGCGCGATCTTTCTCTCTCAGAAAAGTTCGGGCAGAAAAGTTCGGGGCGGCGGGTCACGGTATTTGGGCGTGCTCGCGCTCGCCATGCAGCGACGTATAGGCCGCCCCGTACATGGCGCCAGGCTTGTCGCGGCTGCCGTTCTGCACGTACACGACGGCGCCGTCGACACCCTCGCGGACGATGCTTTCCAGCGGCACCGTCCAGTGGCCGGGAGCCCCGTTCCAGTCCCCCAGCTTCAGGAGGTTGCGCACCACGTTGTAGTAGGTGAGCTCGCGGCCGCTGTTCTCGCCGCGGCCGACTGCGATCGGCACGGCTTTCGAGATCGAGCAGATCCAAACCTCGCCGTGCAGTCCCTCGGCGTCCTTGCCAGGCGCGGCGATCGACACGTTGAGCTGGCTGCCGGACTGGGTCATCGTCACCGGCACCGTCATCACGCCGTCGGTCTTCCTTGTGTTGCCGATCGCGCTCTCGATACCGGCGAGATCGCTGCCGATCACGTGGGTCTCGCCGTTCACGACGGCTTGCGGCGTATAGACCTCGCGGTCGCCTCGCATCCGCGAATAGGCCTTCTGGCGCGCCGAAAAGCGCGCATCCGCCAGCGTGTCCTTCCAGCCGAGATAATCCCAATAGTCGATCGGCATGCTCATCGCGATGACCGACGGGTCCTTGGCGAGCTGTCCGAGGATCTTGTCGGCCGGCGGGCAGGACGAGCATCCCTGCGAGGTGAAGAGCTCGACGACGGCACGCGGATCGGCCTGGGCCGGACGGATGATGGCGATGATCGCGCACACGCCGAGCGCTCCCGACCATCGCGAAATCAGATTGTAAGCTATCCTTGCCGTCATGACCGGAACACTGCCGCCACGATTACCCCTCTAACCACCCCGCGCCTCCCGGCACGCCCCCGCAGGGACGCCAAAAAGGCGGCCTGTCTTAGGCCGCCTCCTCGTTACCTGCCACTCACTTCGCAGTGAGGGATTGATCACGATCTGCTTCACGCCGCCAGCTTGCGCAGCACATAGTGCAGAATGCCACCATTCCGGTAGTAGTCGAGCTCGTCGAGCGTATCGATACGGCACAACAGTGGGACGCGCTGCAGCGCGCCATCGTTGCCGACGATCTCCGCGGTGAGCTTCTGGCGCGGCTTCAGATCACCCTGCAGGCCGCGGATCGTGACCGTCTCGTCGCCTTTCAACCCGAGCGACGACCAGGAGGAGCCCTCCTCGAAGGTCAGGGGCAGCACGCCCATGCCGACCAGGTTGGAACGGTGGATGCGCTCGAAGCTCTGGCAGATCACGGCGCGCACGCCGAGCAGCCGCGTGCCCTTGGCGGCCCAGTCGCGCGAGGAGCCGTTGCCGTATTCGGCGCCGGCGAACACCACCAGCGGCACGTTCTCCTGCTGATATCTCATCGCGGCGTCGTAGATCGACATCTGCTCGCCGTCGGGCCAGTGTTTCGTCAACCCGCCCTCGGGAATGTTGCCGTCCGCGCCCTTGAGCATGAAATTCTTGATGCGGATGTTGGCGAAGGTGCCGCGCATCATGATCTCGTGATTGCCGCGGCGCGTGCCGTACTGGTTGAAGTCGGCGGGCCGCACCTGATGCTCGCTCAGGAACCTCCCGGCGGGCGAGGTCAGCTTGATCGATCCGGCCGGCGAGATGTGATCGGTGGTGATCTTGTCGCCGAACATCGCCAGGATCCGCGCATCGACCACGTCGGTGATCGGATCGGGCTGCTTCTTCATGCCCTCGAAATAGGGCGGGTTCTGCACATAGGTCGAGCTCATGTTCCAGCGATAGGTCTCGCTCTCGACCGTCTTGATCTTGCGCCAGTTGGTGTCGCCCTTGAACACGTCGGCGTAGCGCTTCTTGAAGATCGAGGCGGTGACGTATTTCTTCATGAAGGCATTGATCTCCTTCATGGTCGGCCAGATGTCCTTCAGGTAGACGGGCTTGCCGTCCTTGCCGCTGCCGAGCGGCTCGCTTGCGAGATTCTTGGTGACGCTGCCGGCCAGCGCATAGGCGACCACCAGCGGCGGCGAGGCGAGGTAGTTGGCCTGCACATCCGGGCTGACGCGGCCCTCGAAATTGCGGTTGCCGGAGAGCACGGCGGCCGCGACGATGCCGTTGTCGTTGATCGACTTCGATATGTCCTCGGGCAGCGGGCCGGAATTGCCGATGCAGGTGGTGCAGCCGAACCCGACCAGGTTGAAGCCGACCTTGTCGAGGTCCTTCTGCAGGCCCGAATTGGCGAGATATTCGGCGACCACCTGGCTGCCCGGCGCGAGCGAGGTCTTCACCCACGGCTTCGCCTTCAATCCCTTGGCCGCGGCATTGCGCGCGAGCAGGCCGGCGCCGATCAGGACGCTCGGGTTCGAGGTGTTGGTGCAGGAAGTGATCGCGGCGATCACCACGTCGCCATGGCCGAGATCGAAGTCGCGGCCCTCGACGGCATGGCGATGAGCGGCGTCGTCGCCTTTCTTGTATTCGCCGCCCAGCGCGGTGGCAAAACCGTCGGAGACCGATGGCAGCGCGATGCGGCCTTCTGGGCGCTTCGGTCCCGCCATCGATGGCACGACATCGCCGAGGTCGAGCGTCAGCGTCTCGGTGAAGACCGGATCCTCCGACTTCGCGGTGCGGAACAGGCCCTGCGCCTTGGCATAGGCCTCGACCAGCTTGACGCGCGACGGCGTGCGGCCCGACGTCTTCAGGTAGTCGATGGTGGCGGCATCGACCGGGAAGAAGCCGCAGGTCGCGCCGTATTCCGGCGCCATGTTGCCGATGGTCGCCTTGTCGGCGACCGAGAGATGATCGAGGCCGGGACCGAAGAATTCCACGAACTTGCCGACCACGCCGAGCTTGCGCAGCATCTGCGTCACGGTCAGCACCAGGTCCGTCGCTGTGACGCCTTCCTTGAGCTGGCCATCCAGCCTGAAGCCGACCACTTCCGGCAGCAGCATCGACAATGGCTGGCCGAGCATGCAGGCCTCCGCCTCGATGCCGCCGACGCCCCAGCCGAGCACGGCGAGCCCGTTGACCATGGTGGTGTGCGAATCGGTGCCGACCAGCGAATCCGGATAGGCCACCTCGAAGGTGCCGGTCTTCCTCGCGACCGTCATCTTCTCCTTCTTGGTCCACACCGTCTGAGCGAGATATTCGAGATTGACCTGGTGGCAGATGCCGGTGCCGGGCGGCACCACGGAGAAGTTGGAGAACGCCTTCTGCCCCCATTTCAGGAATTCGTAGCGCTCCTGGTTCTGCTTGTATTCCTCGACCACGTTCTTGGCGAAGGCCTTGTTGTCGCCGAAGAAGTTCACGATCACGGAATGATCGATGACGAGGTCGACCGGCACGAGCGGGTTGATCTTGTCGGGGTCGCCGCCGAGCGTGACCATCGCATCGCGCATAGCGGCGAGATC
>NZ_JAFAVV010000234.1 GCF_019242285.1 Bradyrhizobium sp. | reverse complement strand
TCGGCATGTCGAGGCGAGTGGTCACTGGCGTCGAGCGGGTCTGGCTCAACTGCGCCGTCTGCCACGTCGGCACCTACAGCATCAACCTGACCGACAAGCCCACGTTCTACTATGGCGCGCCCGCGAACAATCTGCGCCTTTACGATTTCCTGAAATTCTTTCTCAAGGTCGCAGCCGACCCGAAGTTCGATGCCGACAACCTGATTGCGGCGATCAACAGTCCCGAGGTCGGCGGGCACCTCCATTTCATCGACCGCCTGATCTACCGCTACATCGTGTTTCCTCGCGTGCAGGCGGGACTGACGCATCTTTCGCAGCAATTCGCGTTTCTCGGCCGGCAGGGTGACGTCGGCGGCAACGGCCATCCGCCGTACCAGCCCTACTACGACTGGGGACCAGGCCGGGTCGACACCTTCAATCCCTACAAGGCGATCCAGTTCAATTTCCCGATGGATGCGACGCACGTTGCGGTCACGGAGCTGAACGGCGCATCCGATTTCCCCTCGATCTGGGCGCAGCATCCGCGCGACGGCATGCATCTGCACTGGGACGGCAACAACACCTCGGTCGATGAGCGCAACCTGAGTGCCGCTCTCGGCGCCGGCGTTACGCCCGTCACCGTCGACATCGCGGCGATCAAGAGGGTCCGCGCCTGGATCTGGGAATTGGAACCGAAGCCATTTCCCGGCCCGCCGGTCGACGCTTCGAAGGCCGATCGCGGCCGCGAGCTGTTCGAGGAATATTGCGCCGGCTGCCACGGCATGAAGGACAAGTCGGGCAGCGACGGGTCGGTGAAGTACAGCTACGACACCAACCGCTTCCCCCGGCTCGGCCAGATCGAGGACCTCGAGAGGATCGGCACCGATCCGGACCGCTGGCAATCCTACACGCAGAACTTCGCGGCTGCGCAGAACGTGCTCTATGTCGGCTATCCCTGGCGCTTCAGCCATTTCAGCAAGACGGCCGGCTACGCCAACCAGCCGCTCGACGGCATCTGGGCGCGCTCGCCCTATCTCCACAACGGCTCGGTGCCGACGCTGCGGGACCTGCTGGAGCCGGCCGGCGCGCGTCCCGCGAAATGGTACCGGGGAAGCGACATCCTCGACACCGGCAAGGTCGGTTACCGCTCCGACGGCTACGGGGCGTCCCCGAAGGATCTGTTCCTCTATGACACCGGCATTCCCGGCAATTCCAACCGCGGACACGAGGGCAGGGACTATGGCACCGAGCTGTCCGCGGCCGATAAGGACGCCTTGGTGGAGTACATGAAAACGCTATGAGCACACCAGCGGACGATACGGTGAGCAAGTGGATCCTGCGCCACACCATTCTGGTGTGGTTCGGCATTTTCCTGAACGCGTTGTTCGTGATCCCGATGCTGTTCTTTCCGCGATGGTTCCTCGATCTGTTCGGCATCCCGCTCGAGGAGCTGATCTGGGCGCGGGCGTCGGCCGGACTGTTGATGATCATCTCGGTGTTCTACGTTCCGGCCGCCGTCGACTTCGTCCGCTATCGCGCCAATGCCTGCATTGCCGTGTTTCCCTCGCGCACCTTCGGCGCCACGTTCTTCTTCGTCGCCGTGGTGCTGTTCGGGCAGCCTCCGGGTTTCCTGTCGATTTCGTTCGTCGATGCGCTGATCGGCTCGACCACGCTGTATTGCCTGATCCGCATCAGGGCGCTCGAGCAGCAGGGCCGCGGGGCGGGGCTGATTCAATGACCAGGATTGTCTCCATCTTTCTGGCGGTCGTGCTCGCGCTCGTCGTGATCGTGGTGCCGCTCGCGTGGTTCGTGCTGCTGCGTCCGGTCGCGCAGCCCGCCACCAACGATCCTCTGCAGGTCTTCGATCACGGCTCGATCGGCAATGAGAGCGCGCAGGGGATCCCCTACTGGATCTGGCGGGTGCTGCCGACGCTGTTTCCGGAATATCTGCCGGGCAACCAGGACGGCTATGGATCGATCGGCGTCTACTGGGTCGCGGGTGAGGAATTGCCGGTCGGCTTCTCCAAGAAGACGCTCGGCGTCATTCCACGGGTCGCGCCGAATTGCGCGTTCTGTCACCAGGGCAGCTATCGCCTGCATGCCGGCGATCCCGCCACCTTCGTTCCGGCAGGCGCGGGCACGCGCGTCAATATCCAGGGCTTCCTGCGCTTCCTGACCGCGATCGGCCGCGACAAGGATCGCTTCACGACCGACAAGGTGATGGCCGCGATCACTGGCATCTACGACATGCCGCTCTACGAAAGGCTGCTGTATCGCTATCTCCTGATTCCGGCGGTGCGCAAGGCGTTCGCCGAGCAGGCGACCCGCTTTGCCTGGATGGACCCGCGCCCCGATTGTCCGCGGCCGGACTGGGGGCCGGGGCGGATCGACCCGTTCAATCCCGTAAAGTTCTTCAATCTCAAGCTGCCCGACGACTGCACGATCGGCAATTCCGACATCATGCCGCTCTGGCACCTGGACGGATTGGCCGATCCCAAGCGCGAAACTTCGCTGCACTGGGACGGCCTCAGCACCAACCTGCGCGAAACCGCCGTAGCCGGCGCGATCGGCGACGGCATGGACTATCAGGGCTACGCCGGTGCCAACGCGGATTTGACCACCATCATCGATTTCGTCAGGCTGCAGATGCCGCCGCCGTCGCCGTTCTCTACCGCGCTTGGCGCCGACGATCCCTATCATGTCGATGTCGCGCAGGTGGAGAAGGGCAAGGCGATCTATCTCGATCGCTGCGCGGTCTGTCACGAGCCTGGGGGCGCGCGTTTCCGCACGGTGATTTCGGCCGCGGAGCTCGACACCGACCGTCATCGCATCGACATGTGGACCGAAGCCGCGAAGGATCGCTACACCAATTATCGCGAGGGCGGCTACAATTGGGGCTTCAAGGCCTTCCACAAGACCAACGGCTACCTCGCCAACGAGCTGAGCGGGTTGTGGCTGCGCGCCCCCTATCTGCACAACGGCTCGGTGCCGACGCTGCGCGATCTGCTGGCGGCGCCTTCCGAGCGGCCGAAGACATTCTACCGCGGCTACGATCTGGTCGATCCGGCGAATGGCGGTTTCGTCAGCCAGGCCGGGACGGTGGCCGAGCGTTTCGGCACGCTCTACGACACCTCCGTTCCCGGCAATGCCAACAGCGGACATGCCTTCGGCACCGACCTGCCCGCCGGCGACAAGGACGCGCTGGTGGCCTTCCTGAAGACATTGTGATCTTGCGAAGCGACGAGAGCCTGCCATGAGACGCATCGCGATACGGATTTTCAAGTGGACGGCCATCTCGCTGGCAGTGCTTTCGCTGCTGCTCGTCGTGGGCGGGGTGCTGCTGTTTCAGGCGCTGGTCGAGCCGGACAGCGCGAAATTCGGCACCATCCCGGACGAAGCGAAGAAGGCCAACCGGACCCGTCAGTCGCTGGCGCCGAAGCCGTGCAGCGAAGGCTGGGCCGATTGCAGCTTCTTCGTCCGCATGGACAAGGAGCTTTTGGTCAAGCCGGCCGACGGCGCCTCCTATCCCAAGGAGATCACCGAAGTCGCTGCCCTGACCAAGCTGAGCCCTGAAGAGGTGCGCCAGCACGCGATCCTCGGCCAGAGCGCCTGGCTGGTCTGGACCGGCGGCAACGATCGGTTCTGGGATTATGCGGGCGGCCACACCACCGGCGCGTTCGATCTCCTGAAGATCATCTCCTCCCACAAGAGCATGGCCTATGGGCGCCACAATCGCTGGTCGTGGCTCGGGCTGGTCAACGAGCCCTGTTTCACCGAGGCCAAGGAGGCCGACGCGTCGCGGTTCGGCCTGTGGCTGGACCAGCGCGATCCGGGTTGCGCGCCCGATCCGTTTGCCGACCCGGCCAAATATCCCGGCGTGCAGATCGGCGCGCGCGGCAAGACGGTGCCGGTCGGCTCCTACTACGGAGAGCCGTCCGGGGTCGTCGGCCTGCGGCTGTTCCCGAATCCGGATTTTGACGAGAAGGCGCGCGCGGCCTGGGACCCGGAGCGCTACTACAACGATCCGTCCTATTACAACAGGACCGACCTCGTCCGTCCCTATCGCGTCGGGATGGCTTGCGCCTTCTGCCACGTCGGGCCGAGTGCGGTCAGACCGCCGGCCGATCCGGAAAACCCCAAATGGGAGAACCTCGCCTCGAATCCGGGCGCGCAATATTACTGGGTCAATCGGGTCTTCTTCTGGAACACCCGGCCGCGCGACAAGAGCAACGCGCCTGCGCCCAACGAGGCGAACTTCCTCTACCAGCTCTTCCACACCAACCCGCCCGGAAGCCTGGATACCTCGCTGGTTTCCACCGACTACATGAACAATCCGCGGACGATGAATGCGGTCTACAACGTCATCCCTCGCCTGAAAATGAGCCTGCAGCATGGGTCGGAGCAGTTGAAGAGCGGTGAACTCGACAACAAGCAGCTCCAGGACTATCCGCAGACGGCCGCGCTTCCCCAGTTCTGGAATCCCACGGGCGGCACCTCGAACACCATGCGGGTGCTGAAGGACGGCGCCGACGCCGTCGGCACGCTCGGCGCGCTCAACCGCGTCTATCTGAACATCGGCCTGTTCAGCGAGGAATGGCTATTGCATTTCCGTCCCTTCGTCGGCGGGCAGAAGATCACGCCGATCAAGATCAGCGATGCGGAGAAGCAATCGGTCTACTGGCAGGCGACGGAAGATCGGACGGCTGATATGGCGCTCTTCTTCCTCGTCACGGCGCGTCCCGACCATCTGGAGGATGCGCCGGGCGGAAACGCGTACCTCGAGCCGATGGATTCGGACAAGGTCAAACGTGGCCAGGTCGTGTTCGCGGAAAACTGCGCCGCCTGTCACTCGAGCAAGGTCCCGGACATCCCCGCCAATTCGGGGATCGACGACGGCATCTGCGCGGGCGGCGGCAACGGGCCGAACTATCGCCTGTGCTGGGACCGCTATTGGGACTGGACGCAGACCAAGGCCTTCAAGGAGGCGATGGTCAAGCTGGTCACGGCACGCGACGAGGCCGGCCACGACGCCTTCATCGATGGCAACTACCTGTCGTCCGAACGCCGCGTTCCCGTCGACCTGTTGCAGACCAACGCCTGCACGCCGCTTGCGACCAACGGTCTGGCCGGCGACATCTGGGACAATTTCACCTCGTCGTCGTACAAGTCGCTGCCGCCGGTCAAGGAGCTGACCATTCAGCATCCCGTCTCGGGCGCGTCGATGCCGCTGCAGCCGCTCGGCAACGGCCGCGGCTATCTTCGTCCGCCCTCGTTGATCAGCCTGTGGTCGACCGCCCCGTTCCTGTCGAACAACTCGGTGGGCTACGATTATGACGACAGCTACGATCCCGGCTATTACAACGGCGCGGAGCGCTGCCCGGCCGCGAGCGACGACGGTCCCTACATGCCCTGCGTCGCCAACAGGATGAAGGTGTTCGACAAGTCGATCCGGCAGATGCTGAACCCATCGACGCGGCGCATGGACAAGCACACGCAGATTCCCGTGCCCGGCTACATCTATCGCACCAGCGCGCCGGCCTGCCTCGTGGTCCCGTCGGGTTACATGCCGTCATTTGCGCAGCGCATGTCCCGCCCGCTGCATTGGCTCCTGCCGTGGGCGGTCGATCGGAAGGGCGGACTTGCGCTCGGACCTCTGCCGAAGGATTTTCCGGTCAACGCGCTGGTCAATACGAAGTTGCTGCCCGATCACGATGAGCCGGGAGGGATCAGCCACTATTGGAAGCTCGCGAAGGCGGGGCCGACGCTGATCAGCGCCTTCAGGCGGATGGGCGGCAAATGTTCGCCCGATGAGCTCGCCGATCCGCAGACCGAGGCCAATTCCGAGGCGGCCGTGCGTGACACGGGATTCGTCGACACGCTGGTCGGCTTGAGCAAGTGTCCGGATTACGTCGTCAATCGCGGCCACTATTTCGGAGCCGATCTGTCCGCCGAGGACAAGGAATCGCTTGTGAGCTATCTCAAGCATTTCTGAGGTGGTGCGGTGGCGGGTGCGGAGAGTTTCGAGTATGTCGTGGTCGGCGCGGGCGCCGGCGGCGGCGTGCTGGCAGCGCGATTGGCGGAAGCGGGCCGGCGCGTGCTGCTGCTGGACGCGGGCGACGATCCCGCGCGGCCCTCGAACGGAATGTCGCCCGAAGAGCGGCCGGCACAGGCCGACTATGGGGTCCCTGCCTTCCATCCCTTCGCTTCCGAGAACCCGGACTTCAGATGGAATTTCTGGGTGCGCCACTATGCGAACACGACGCAGCAGCGGCGGGACTGGCGCTACCACGAGGAATGGGACGGGGAAACGGTCGATGGCGTGGTCTATCCGCGCGCCAGCGGCCTCGGCGGCTGCACCGGCCACAACGCGATGATCATCGTGCGGCCGAACAATGCCGACTGGAATCACATCTGGCAGGTGACCGGCGACGCGTCGTGGCGGGCGTCGAACATGCAGCGCTATTTTCGCCGGCTCGAACGCTGCCGCTACGAGTGGTCGCTGTTCAGATGGCTCGATCGGCTGTTCGACTGGAACCCGACCGGGCATGGCTGGCGCGGCTGGCTCTCGACCGAGCGCGCGTTGCCGCTGCGCGCCGTCCTGGATTGGCCGCTGGGGCGCACGATGTGGAAGGCGCTGCTCGCGGCCGCGAGCCTGATGCCGGACGCGATGGAAGGCTGGGGGTGGCTGACGCGCAACCTCGGCGATCCCAATGACGAGCGGCTCGTGAATGCCGAGGCTTCGACGGTCTGTCTCACGCCGATGTCCTCCGCGCGGCATGTCCGCACCGGAGCGCGCGAATTCCTGCTGAAGGTGAGGGAGCGATGTCCCGCTAACTTGACCATACGGCTCAACGCGCTTGTCACCCGCGTCAAGATCGACCCCGTCTCGCGAACGGCATCCGGCGTCTTTTATCGCGAGGGACGTCGGCTCTATCGGGCCGCGGCACGGCCACATGGCAACGCAGGGGAGGAAAGATTCGTCGAAGCGAACTGCGAGGTGATTCTGGCCGGCGGCGCCTTCAACACCCCGCAACTCCTGATGCTGTCGGGCATCGGCGATGGCGAGCACCTCGCGCAGCACGGCATCGCCTTGGTCAAGCACCTGCCCGGGGTCGGCCGAAATCTCCAGGACCGCTACGAGATCGGCGTGGTCAATCGGATGAAGCGGCCGTGGCAGGCCTTGCAAGGCGCGACCTACACGGTCAAGGACCGGCTGTATCGTCAGTGGAAGCGGTGGGGGACCGGCGCCTACACCAGCAACGGTGTCCTGTTCTCGGCCAAGTTCCGGTCGCGGACCGATCAGCCGCGTCCCGACCTGTTCTGCTTCTGCCTGCTCGCCGATTTCCGCGGCTACTATCCCGGTTACTCGGACCGCATCAGGAAGCTCGATTATTTCACCTGGGCGGTCCTCAAGGCCTACACCCGCAACAATGCGGGGACCGTGCGGTTGCGATCCGATGATCCGCTGGAACGGCCGCTGATCGATTTCCACTATTTCGGGGAGGGCGGCTGCGCTGCGGCCTCGGATGTCGATGCGGTCGTCACCGCCATCAAGGTAGGGCGCAAGGTGATCGATGCGCTGGGCGATCTGGTCGCCGAGGAGGAGACCCCCGGCCGCCATCTCTATACCGACGATCAATTGCGGCGCCATGTCGAGGACAATGCGTGGGGCCATCATGCCTGCGGCACCTGCGCCATGAAGCCGGAAGATCAGTCCGGCGTGGTCGACAGCGAATTCCGGGTACACGGCATTCGCAATCTGCGGATCGTCGATGCATCGATCTTTCCCCGCATTCCCGGCTATTTCATCGTCACGGCCGTGTACATGATTGCCGAAAAGGCCGCGGACGTCGTGCTCGGACGCAGATGAACTGCGGTACCCGAGATAATAGCCGTCGCACACGCGCGGTATTGCCAAGCTCCTCATTCGCACATGCACGGCGAGCTTGGACATTTCCTGATCAACTGATAGTCAGGAATCGGGTGAAAGCGTGCGATCGGCGGCGTCTTGGCGGCCAATTGCCGCCTGCGAGGTGAGCATGCCTGAAATTTCGTCTCGACCGAGGGAAGCCAGACCAGAGCGGGCGGCCAATCGATCCGGATCGCCGCGTCTGCTGGAGCGACCGGCAACGCTCGCCGAGGGCGCCTATGAAATCATCGCCGCGAATCTGATGGAGGGCGGCTACGTTCCCGGCGAAAAGCTCGCTACCCGGAATCTGGCCGCGCAACTGGGTGTGAGTCTGACACCTGCGCGCGAGGCGGTGCTCAGGCTGGTTCGGGAAGGCGCGCTGGAACTCTTGAATGCGCGGACGACTGTCGTGCCGACCCTTTCACCGCAGCGCTTCAAGGAAATCTACTGCATCAGGCATTCGCTCGAGCCCACGGTCGCGAAGATGGCGGCCGATCGCCTCACCGCCGATGATGTCAAGGCGCTGGAACGTTCGCTGGAGCGCATGACCGCCTGCTACCACCGTGGCGACTATCGGCTCGCCTTTCGGTCCGACGGCGAATTTCATTTCCGCATCTATGAAGCCGCGGATATGCCGCTGGTCGTTTCCTTCATTCGCGCCGCATGGCTTCGGGTCGGGCCGACCTTCCGTCTCCTCTACCCCACCATGGCGAATCCGGAGGATGCGATTCGGATTCATGCCGAGGCGATCGGCGCCGTCAGGGCACGCGACGCGGCGGGCCTCGCCGCGGCGATCGAACGGGATTTGCTGCGCGGCGAAGGGCTGCTCCGGAGCCTCCTGTCGGGAGAAGCACAATCCATCTCATGACAGATTATCTGTCCAAGTCATTGAGCTGATTATGTTGCGTTCATAATGATATATCATACTTGATATTTGATATATCACAAGGTAGGCTCCCCTGGATCAATGGGAGGGCTGGATGATGACGACCCGTCGCGACCTTTGCAAAAGCCTGCTGGCGACGAGTGCGCTGGCGCTCTGGCCTACCATTCCCGTCGT
>NZ_JAFAVV010000185.1 GCF_019242285.1 Bradyrhizobium sp. | reverse complement strand
CGTCGTGTGAATACTAAATCGCCCGTATGGAAGTGGTTGATCCGTCGTATACTTGGTGGGCAGGAGAACACCGTCTTTTCCCATCGTCATTCCGCCGACTTTGGGTCGTGCGTCTCGATCAAGGAATACTATTATGGAGCCGTCTGAAGAGGTTTCAAATCGCAGAAAGCGGTAAGTAGTGGCGCTTTGCTGAATTAGGACGCGAGCGGTTGACATGACCAAGCAGCTCTAGGTCAGAGAGTGTTGTCGAGGGGACCATCCAAATAAAGTTCCGCGATTCCCTCAACCTGTCTAGTCTTCCGCGTAAAGATATTTCTCTTTCCAATTATCCGAAACTGCGTGTATAGTCCCCTCCGTCCCGCCTCCGCATGAGGGGCGCTTCGCGATCGTCACGGACGTAGGCGGCGGGATGCGGTGGACGCTTTGGCTTCAGGCGCGCGCAAGTGCGCTGGACGAATGGCCCAAGGCGGACGGCGAAGGCGTGTGGTCCTGATCCCGCGACGCTGGGATCAAGTCTCGCAGGACCGATGGCGAGGCGAGGGTGGCAAGAGAGCCCGTTCACCCGGGAGAGCACGTGATAAGCGTTAACACCATCGCGCAGGGGATGCCGGTGATTTCGGCTGAGCCTGTGGTTCCTGCCCCGTGCTACCTTGCTGCACGGGGGCCATGGGTGAGGCTGTGTCACCCGGCATTCCCTGCGCCCTCATCTTCGAGGGCGGTCCTTCGCCACAAATCCGGGTGCGATTCGCGCCGCGGCGATGCGAGCGGCTGCCTGCATTTCCCCTTTTTCTTGGCTGTCCGAACGCTTAGCTTTTGCCCGTGCCGTCCCAGATGTCGTTCGCCTTCTCCGCCGACCAGGCTGCGCTGCTGCCCGACCGTTTCGAGAAATGGTTCGCGGGCCGCGGCTGGTCGCCGCGCGCGCATCAGTTGGCGCTGCTGCGGAAGGCGCGCGAGGACCGCTCGGCGCTGCTGATCGCACCGACCGGCGCGGGCAAGACGCTGGCGGGATTTCTGCCGACGCTGGTGGAGCTTGCCGAGGCCCGTCCGTCTCGGTCTCCTCCCCCTGTGCGGGGGAGGTTGAGGTCCTCGGCCGCGCAGTCGCGCGGCGGAGGGCGGCGGGAGGAGGGTGAGCCACAGACGGCGGAGTTTGTGGCTCACCCTCCTTCCCAACCCTCCCCCGCAAGGGGGGAGGGGGCTACCGAGGTTGTGGCTGACAATCTCGTCTCCACCGGCCGCAGCGTGAAGCGCACCGGGGGCCTGCACACGCTCTACATCTCGCCGCTGAAAGCGCTCGCGGTCGACATCGCACGCAATCTGGAGACGCCGATCGCGGAGATGGGCCTGCCGATCAAGGTCGAGACCCGCACCGGCGACACGCCGGTGTCGCGCCGCCAGCGCCAGCGCCGCTATCCGCCCGACATCCTCTTGACCACGCCCGAGCAGCTCGCGCTGCTGCTCGCCTCCGACGACGCACCCTTTCTGTTCGCTTCGCTGAAGCGCATCGTGCTCGATGAGCTGCATGCGCTGGTGACGTCGAAGCGCGGCGATCTGCTGTCGCTCGGCCTGGCACGGCTGTGGAAGATCGCACCGGAGCTGCGCGCGATCGGGCTGTCGGCGACGGTGGCCGAGCCGGACGAGCTTGCACGCTTCCTGGTGCCGCAACGCGGCGGCCAACGTGAGTCCGCCGATATTGTCACCGCCGGCGGCGCGGCGGCGCCGATCGTGGAGATGCTCGACACGCGTGAGCGGCTGCCCTGGGCCGGGCACACCGCGCGCCACGCGCTCGGCGAGATCTACGAGCTGATCAGGCAGAACAAGACCACGCTGGTGTTCGTCAACACCCGCAGCCAGGCCGAGATGCTGTTCCAGGATCTCTGGCGCATCAACGATGACGGGCTTGCGATCGCGCTGCATCACGGCTCGCTCGATGTCGCGCAGCGCCGCAAGGTCGAGGAGGCGATGGCGGCGGGAAAATTGCGCGGCGTGGTCTGCACCTCCTCGCTCGATCTCGGCGTCGACTGGGGCGACGTCGACCTCGTCATCAACATCGGCGCGCCCAAGGGGGCCTCGCGCCTGATGCAGCGGATCGGCCGCGCCAACCACCGGCTCGACGAGGCCTCGCGCGCCGTGCTGGTGCCGGCGAATCGGTTCGAGGTGCTGGAGTGCAGCGTCGCGATCGACGCGGTCGCGGAGAACGCGCAGGATACGCCGCCGCTCCGCACCGGCGGCCTCGACGTGCTGGCGCAGCACGTGCTCGGCTGCGCCTGCGGCGAGCCGTTCCTGTCGGACGAGCTCTATGCGGAGGTCGTGACGGCGGCGCCCTATGCGAATCTGTCGCGCGAAAATTTCGACGACATCGTCGAGTTCGTCGCGACCGGCGGCTATGCGCTGAAGACCTATGAGCGCTTCGCCCGCATCAAGCAGGACAAGCAGGGCCGCTGGCGCGTCGCCAATCCCAGGGTGCGCCAGAGCTATCGCCTCAATGTCGGCACCATCGTCGAGGAGGCGATGCTGAAGGTGAAGCTGGTGCGCGCGCGCGGCGGCGGAAGCGGCTCGACCGGGGCGATCGCGCGCGGCGGGCGCATGCTCGGCGAGATCGAGGAATATTTCATCGAGGGCCTCGTGGTCGGCGACACTTTTGTCTTTGGCGGCGAGATCGTGCGTTATGAGGCTTTGGTGGAGGACCAGGTCTATGTCTCCCGCGCCAACGACAAGGACGCCAAAGTACCATCCTACATGGGAGGCAAGTTTCCGCTCTCGACCTATCTCGCCGAGCGCGTACGCAACCTGCTCGACGACGGGCGCGCCTGGGGCGCACTGCCCGAGCAGGTGCGCGACTGGCTGTCGCTGCAGCGGGATTTTTCCCGCGTGCCGGGCCGGCGTGAGCTGCTGGTAGAGACCTTTCCGCGCGCCAGCCGCTATTACCTCGTCTGCTATCCCTTCGAGGGCCGGCTCGCGCACCAGACGCTCGGCATGCTGTTGACGCGGCGGCTGGAGCGCGCCCGCGCCCGGCCGCTCGGCTTCGTCGCCAACGAATATGCGCTGGCGATCTGGGGGATCGGCGACCTGTCGTTCATGATCCGTCACGGCATGCTCGATCTCGACGCGCTGTTCGAGGCCGACATGCTCGGCGACGACCTCGAGGCGTGGCTCGCGGAATCCGCGTTGATGAAGCGCACGTTCCGCAATTGCGCGCTGATCTCCGGCCTGATCCCGCGGCGCTTCACCGACGAGGAGAAGTCGCGCCGCCAGGTCCTGTTCTCGACCGATCTCGTCTACGATGTGCTGCGCAGGCACCAGGCCGATCACGTGCTGTTGCGCGCCGCGCGCGCCGACGCCGCCACGGGCCTGCTCGACCTGCGCCGTCTCTCCGACATGTTGTCGCGCATCCACGGCAGAATCATTCATCGGGAACTGGACCATGTCTCGCCGCTCGCCGTGCCGGTGATGCTGGAAATCGGCCGCGAATCTGTTTATGGCGAAGCTTCCGACGAGTTGCTGGCGGAAGCCGCCGACGCGCTCGTCAAGGAAGCCATGGGGTAGGACGTGATGGCGCGCGCGCAACCTTCGAAAGTTGTCCCAACGGTGCGCGCTTCGACAGTCGCCGTTGCCGGCATCGATCTGCTCGCCGATGTCTCCGGTGCGTTGTTCTGGGAGGAGGCGCGGCTGCTCGTCGTCTCCGACCTGCACCTCGAGAAGGGCTCGAGCTTCGCCGTGCGCGGCGTGCTGCTGCCGCCCTACGATACCGCCGCAACGCTGGCCCGCCTCGCCGCGGTGATCGCGCGGCACGATCCACGGATGGTGATCGCGCTGGGCGACAGCTTTCATGATCGGTGCGCCCACGAGCGGCTGTCGGACGGCGATCGCGCGGCGATCACCGCGATGCAGGCCGGACGCGACTGGATCTGGATCGCAGGCAATCACGATCCGGCCCTGCCGCGCGACATCGGCGGCATCGTCGCCAACGAGGTGGCGATCGGGCGGATCGCGTTCCGGCACGAGCCGACCGGCGCGTTCGGCGAGATCGCGGGGCATCTGCATCCGAAGGCGCGGGTCGCGGCGCGCGGCCGTTCGATGGAGCGGCGCTGCTTCGCCGCCGATGCCGAGCGGCTGGTGATGCCGTCGTTCGGCGCCTATACCGGCGGCCTGAGCATCCGCGACGCGGCGTTCGCAAGATTGTTTCCGACCCACGCCTTCATGGCGCATGTGCTCGGCGACATCCGCCTGCACTCGATCGCCGCGGCGCGGTGCTATTGAGCTTCGATCCGGCGAGAGGCGATCGGATCGGTGATGAGGTTCATCGCGACCGCCTCGCGGGTCGGCAGCCAGCGCACGTCGCGCGTCTGCGACATCGCTTCGACCACGCTGGAGGCGACGCCCATCTTCGTCATGTAGCCGAGCAGCATGCCGTCGACGCGCTGGGTCTCGGCGACGGGATCATGCATCGGCTGTGTCGTCACGAAGCGATGCACGCCCAGCATCGAGCCTTCGATGCCGTAGCGCGCCTTGCCGCCGGCATAGGCGAGAACGCAGGCGCTGGCGCAATAGGCCGGGCGGACATGGCCGGAGCTCTCCGCGATGCCGACCGCGGTCACCAGTCCATGGGAGCGGATGATCTCGCCGATGATGATGGCCTGGTCGAGATCGCCGCCGGGAGACGACAGCAGCACCGCGCCACCCGGCGCCAGGTGGGCGTTGTCGAGGGCATCGCGGAACAGGCTCGCGGCGGCGGCGCCGATCCGGCCGGTGACGGCCAGCGCCGGCCGGCCATGGCCCGAGCCGTCGAGATCGAGTTGTGCGACAGGCGAGAGCTTCAGGCTGGGCGAGAAGTATTGGTCCTTCCAGTAGGCCCAGGCCTCCGGTTGCGACATGTCGCGATAGGCGCGGACGACGACGCCGGCCAGGATCAGGGCGAAGATGGCGACCCGCCAGATCAGCCGCCTGTTCACGACAGCCATGCGCGGTGCGGGCCGCGAAGGGCTGGTCGGTGGTGCATGCGTCGTCGTCCAAGGTCCAGTCGATGGGCGCGGGGGCGTCACCCAGGGACCCGTCGGCGAGCTTCGAAAGCGAGGTTGTTCGCCCTGAGGTTCATCGACCGACATCTACATTCTCTGGCACTTCTCTCCACGGGACGTCTGTCTACATGACTTCGCCGCCCACGTACATCGGAGGCGGCGATTGCGCGGGAAAGAAGGCGAGAGGAACGTGCGCGGAAGAATCAGATGCGCGCGGCGGTGCGCTTGATCAGGGCCGGCTTGGCCGCCGGCTTCGCCGCGGCGGCGGCCGTGTCGGCGTCCCAGCCGCCGGCCGGCGTTGCCACCGTCACGGCGTCGTCCGGCTGCGGCTCGGCCGCGAAGGTCTGGATCGCGAGCTTGGCCGCCGCCAGCGACTGCGCGTCCAGCCGCTTGGCAATGTCGTCGCGCTTGCGGCCGGCGTCGGCGTCGCCCTGGGCCGCGGCGAGGCTGAACCATTTGAAGGATTCGGCGAGGTTCTGCTCGACGCCGATGCCGCGGGCATACAGGATGCCGAGATTGTACTGGCTGTCGGCGACGCCGCGCTCGGCCGCCTTGCGGAACCATTCGGAAGCCGCCTTGTAGTCGGCGCCCTTGCCGCCGCCGTCGGCGGCCAGCACTGCGAGGTTGTGCATGGCCTTGGCATTGCCGCGGTCGGCCGCCTGCAGATAATAGCGGCGCGCCTGCTCCAGGTCCTTCTTCACCGCCACGCCCTTCTCGTAGAAGGTGCCGAGCCGGAACACGGCCGGAATGAGGCCTGCCTGCGCAGCGCGGTCGAACCATTTCACGGCTTCATCGAGATTCTGCGGCACGCCCTTGCCCTCGGCGAGACGCACCGCGATCTCGTAGGCCGCGGCCGGATCGCCCTTGAGCGCGGCGACGCGCAGCGCCGCCCCGCCGATCGCGTCCGGCAGCGGTGCGGCCGGCGATTTGCTCAGCGGCAGTGCCGCGGTCGGAATCGAGCCCGTGATGTCGCCGGCGGCTGCCGGCGCGGCGCCATTGAGCGACTGCTTGCCGATCGGCGTCGGCGAGGTCATCGCCGGCGTAACCTGATCCGACGCGGCCGGCTTGTCGGCGGCGCCATTGACCTGCGGCGGCGGTGCGACCGGCGGTTCGCCGGGGATTTCCACGGCCGCCGGTGCCGGCGGAGCGCTGCTGTTGTCCAACAGCGACATCGCCACCTTGAAGGTGCCGAGCACGATCACCACCACGCTCGCGCCGACCAGCAGCGACTTGACCTTGGAGCCGAGCATGGAAGGCTGCTTGCCGTCCGCGCTCGCGGTCTTGTCGGCCGCGTTCGCCTTGGCGCCACGGCCGCTCTTCTCCGGGACCGGCTGGGCAGCGGCGGCCTGCGCGGCGCGGCGCGCGGCGGCGATGAAGCTCGACGACGATACCGCCTCACGCGGCGCGGGAGCGATTTCGCTGATCGCGCTCTCGGAGGCGGCGATTCGCTCCGAGGGCGACGCGGTGCGTCCGATGGGGCGCGTGCCCGGCTCGAGCGGGTGATCCGGTGGCAATTCCGGCGCCATGCCCGGGCGCGCAACGCCCGCGGCATGCGGCTCCAGAATTTCACTGATCGCCCGCGGCGTGGCGACCAGGGGAGCCGGCGCCGCCGGCAGGGGCGGTGGTGCCGGCGGGGTGGCGCCGTGGAAATCGCGCGGCGCCGCGACGAAGGCGGTCTGAGCGGCGGCCGGATTGGGCAATTCGGGCTTCGGCTGTGGTGGCATCGCCGCACGTGGCGCTGCCAAGGCCGGCGGCTCCGCCGGCGCGAGAGGCGCCGGACGCGCGCTGCGCAAGTCGCCCTCGATCATGGCGAGGCGATCGACGACGTGGCCGAGCGCGCTGTGCACCGCTTCAAGCGAGTCCTGGGTATGGCGGCCGGCTTCGGTCTGGCTGAAGCGGATGTCGGACAATTCGCGTTTGACCAGGTCGATCAGGCCGGGGTCCTGCTGAACCGGAGCGGCCGGTGCCTCGCGTTGGCCCTCGGCGAGGCGGTCGAACACCGCGTGCTGCTTCTCGAGATGGCGCAGGATATCCTGCAAGCCGGACTCGACCTTCGAGAGGTTGCCGCCGCGCTGGTCGCTCGAGGCCTCCAACCGCTCCAGGAGATAGGAAACACGTTGCTCGAGATGGGCGAAGGCCGCGGCGCCGTCGCTGCCGACCTGCATGCGGTCGATGCGCTCGGACAGCGCCTTCAGCGCCCCCTCGATCTGCTCGGATTGATCGTTGGCCGCCGGCCGCTCGCGGCTCTCCAGCGCCGAGGTCAGTGCGGCGATGCGCTGCTCCAGGGCGGCGAGGGAATCGCTGCCCTGGCTCGCCCGGGCCAATTGATCGACCTTGGACGACAAGAGGTGCACGTCCTCGGAAAGCCGCGCCAGGGCGTCGTTGGAGGCGACGTTGGAGACGATGCCCCGCAGCGCCGCGATCGCGGTTTCGAGCTGCTGGACCGTGCCGGGGTCGTTGCTGGCGCGCAGGATGGTGTCGAGCTTGGCACCGAGATTGCGGATCGCCTCGTCATAGCCGGCGAGCTGCTCGGCCGGCATCAGCGAGCGCAGCACCTCGCGGATTTCGGCGAGCGCATGTTCGATGTTGGCCAGCGCCTGGGCATCGGTGCCGCTCTGGCGGGTGTCGTCGATGCGGCGCGCCAGCGAGCGGATTTCGCTCTCGAGCGTCTCGATCGCGCGCCGCGGCATCGCCTCGGTGATGGCGAGGCGGATTTCGGCGAGCTCGTTGCGGAACGCCGTGATCGACTGCTCGATGCCGTCGGGACGCTGCAACGCCTCGATCTGGCTCGTGATCTTGAGCAGTTGGCGTTCCAGCGCCGAAAAGTCGGGAGAGGGCGGCGGCGAGGGGGCGAACACCGGAGGGTTGGACGCCATCGCAGGCACGGTCGGCGGCGCGTTGCGCGGCGGCAATGGACGTATCGGCACCGAGGGCGCATCGAGCTCGCTCTGACGGGCGGCGATCTCGGCGACCGCGGAGTCCAGCGAGGCGGGGCTCAGCGGCGGCGAATTGCGGAACACCGGCGGCTGCTGGGCTTGCGAGGCATAGACCTGGCTGGCGGCGCGCTCGACCGCGGATTCGTTCTGGCGCTGCTTCTCCTGGGCCTGCTTGGCGATGTGTCCGCTCGAGATCTGCGACAGCCGCGCGTCGAGCCGGGAGATCGCGTCGTTGAGCTGGCGGGCGACGCCCTGCTCGCGCGAGACGTCGCCGCGCAGCGGGGTGCGCGAGATCTGCTCGATCTGGCGGGTGATGGAATCGAGCCGCTGATGAATGTCGGCGACGTCCGCCTTCGGGGGTACGGCGCTGCGGCCCGTCGTCGGCGCGGCGTCGCCCACGGTCGAATTGAGCCAGTCGTTCAAGGACATGCCGGCGCGGCGCGCGGCGGCTTCTGCCCGCTCACGGACAGTTGGATCGATGCCGTCGACACTCCACGCGCGCGAATTCATGTTCTCGTCCGGTCCCATCCGGCGCCTCGAGCGGCGCCTTCAACTTCCTCGCGCGTCCCGACCGCAGGATGATCGGAATGCACGCAGCGTGTCCTGCCACAGGATCGACTTTTTCCCGTTACGGTAAAGAACGGGTTAAGTTCGGTGCCGCGCGGCTGTAAAGTTTGCGCGTGAGGACTCGGTATCTGACGGGAAATTTATCGGTTGCTCTCGCGCTTGGCGTCGTCGATCGCGCGCACGTTGTCGCGATCGGCGAGCAGGGCGGACAGCGCCTCGATCGCCTCCTCGCACCATTCGGCCACCATGCGCTCGTGGCGCAGCCCGATCCGCAGGCCGAGCAGCTTGCCGATGTGCGCGGGCGCGGCCACGCCGTGCGGGAAGCGCTTGTTGAGCAGGCGCTCATAGCGCTCGTAACGGTCCCGATGGTGCTCCAGCCGCGCCATCAGGTCGGTGCGCAACGGCTCGATGTCGACGCTGTCGAGTGCGTAGAGCCGCACCAGCAGATCGTCCTTGATCGAGGCCGGCACGCTCGGCCGCGCGGCCCAGTGCCGCAGCGCGGCCCGCCCCTCCGGGGTGAGGGTGTAGACCAGCTTGTTCGGCTTGCCCGACTGGACCACCTCGCGGCCCTGGACATGGCCGCGGTCGCGCAGCTTGGAGAGCTCACGGTAGATCTGCTGATGATCGGCCTTCCAGAAGAATCCAATCGAGGCGTCGAACGTCTTGGCGAGTTCGTAGCCCGTCATCGGCCGTTCCGTCAGACAGGCGAGGATCGCATCACCGAGCGCCATCACAGCTCTCCATTCGACTTGACTTTATGCGCATGAGCGCATATGCGTCAATATGCATATCAACGAACAGAGGGAGACGTTCCTTTGAGCCGGCATGGCCTCGACCGATGGTACGCCTTCATGACGTCGCATGACCGTGCGGCGCTCTGGGATCTGTTGCATCCGGATGCCGTGTTCGAAAGTCCCGTGGTGCATACGCCGCAGCGCGGGCGCGACATCACCTTCAAATACCTCTCGAGCGCCGAGAAGGTGCTGGGCGGTCCGGGCTTCGCCTATCGCGGCGAGTGGCGCAACGCGCATGGCGCGGTGCTGGAATTCGAGAGCGAGATCGAGGGGATCAGGATCAACGGCGTCGACATCATCACCTTCGATGCGGACGGGCGGATCACGCATTTCAAGGTGATGGTGCGTCCGTTGAAGGCGGTCAACCTGCTGCACCGGCTGATGGGCGAAGAGCTGACGCGGCAGATGAGCGCCGCCAGCGCCACCCCGTCGCAGCCGCCGCCGCGATAATCGCTTTCCCGAACCGTCGAAATGTTTAAGCTCGCGACCGGGATTCTCCGCGATCGCGCCGTTGCCGCCAGCGTCCTTTTTCCAAATCTGCCTGCCGGAGCAAGCCATGCCCATCTACAAAGCCCCCGTGGAAGACGTCAGCTTCCTGCTCAACGACGTCTTCCAGATCGACCGTTACGATAACCTGCCCGGCTTTTCCGACGCCTCCGCGGACGTGCGCGAGGCGATCCTCGGCGAAGCGGCCAAGCTCTCCGAGGAGGTGCTGCAGCCGTTGAACCGGACCGGCGACCTCGAAGGCTGCAAGCGTGGCGACGATGGCAGCGTTACCACGCCGAAGGGATTCAAGGAGGCGTTCAAGCAGGTCGCCGAGGGCGGCTGGCTCGGGCTCTCGGCGCCGACCGAATATGGCGGGCAGGGCCTGCCGGTCACGCTCTCCCAGGCCGTCAACGAATTCCAGTGCTCGGCCAACATGGCGTTCACGATGTATGGCGGCCTCACCATGGGCGCGACCGCAGCCCTCCTGGTGCACGGCTCGGACGAGCAGAAGCAGACCTATGTGCCGAAGATGGTGGCGGGCGAATGGACCGGCACCATGAACCTCACCGAGCCGCATTGCGGCACCGATCTCGGCCTGTTGCGCACCAAGGCGGTCCGTCAGGCCGACGGCAGCTTCAGGATCACGGGCACCAAGATCTTCATCTCGGCCGGCGAGCACGACTTGGCCGAGAACATCATCCATCTGGTGCTGGCCCGCATCGAAGGCGCGCCGGTCGGCATCAAGGGCGTCTCGCTGTTCGTGGTGCCGAAGGTGCTGGTCAACCCCGACGGCTCGCTGGGCGCGCGCAACGGCGTCAGTTGTGGCTCGATCGAGCACAAGATGGGCATTCACGGCAATTCCACCTGCGTGATGAACTACGACAACGCCACCGGTTGGCTGATCGGTGAGGAGAACAAGGGCATGCAGGGCATGTTCGTGATGATGAACGAGGCCCGGCTCGGCGTCGCCGTGCAGGGGCTCGCGCAGTCGGAGGTCGCCTATCAGAACGCCGCCGCCTATGCCCGCGAGCGGTTGCAGGGCCGCGCGCTGACCGGCGCCAAGGCGGCCGACAAGCCGGCCGATCCGATCATCGTGCATCCCGACGTGCGCCGCACCCTGCTCACCATCCGCGCCTTCAACGAGGCGGCGCGCGCGATGGTGGTGTGGACGGCGCTGAAGAGCGACGTCGCCCACCGCTCCGCCGATCCGAAGGACCGCGAGGCCGCGGACGACCATATGGGCCTGATGACGCCGGTGCTGAAGGGCTTCCTGACCGAGACCGGCTTTGCCAACGCGGTGCAGGCGCAGCAGATGTATGGCGGCCACGGCTACATCGCCGAGCACGGCATGGAGCAGTTCGTCCGCGATTCCCGCATCGCCATGATCTATGAGGGCGCCAACGGCATCCAGGCGCTGGACCTGGTCGGCCGCAAGCTGCCCCGCGACGGCGGCCGCGCGATCATGGCGTTCTTTGCCGAGCTGGGCGCCTTCGCCAGGGAGCATGGCGCCGACGAGGCGATGAAGCCCTATGTCGCGCCGGTGTCGACCGCGCTCGGCCACCTGCAGCAGGCCACCACCTGGCTGATGCAGAACGCGATGATGAAGCCGGACAATGCCGGCGCCGCCGCAACCGACTACCTGCATTTGTTCGGCTTCGTGGCGCTGGGCTACATGTGGGCACGGATGGCGAAAGTGGCGCTCGACAAGATTGCGGCAGGCGAAGCGACCGACTATCTGAAGACGAAGCTCGTCACCGGCCGGTTCTTCATGGAGCGGATGCTGCCGGAGACGGCGCTGCACCTCGCGCGCATCCAGGCCGGCTGCGCCAGCACCATGGAATTGGCGGCGGAGGCGTTCTGAGCGCAAGGTCGTTTCGCCGCTTTCGTCAATCCGCTATGATATGATGATCATCATCCCGGGAGGCTTTCATGCCTGAGGCATTCATCTACGACCACGTCCGCACCCCGCGCGGCCGCGGCAAGTCGGACGGCGCGCTGCACGAGGTGACCGCGCTGGCGCTCGCCACCGTGCCACTGAAGGCGCTGAAGGACCGCAACAACCTGGCCGAGGACACCGTCGACGACGTCGTGCTCGGCGTGGTCGATCCGGTCGGCGAGGCCGGCTCCGACATCGCCCGCTTCGCGGCGCTGAAGGCGGGCCTCGGGCAGGCGGTGCCCGGCGTGCAGATCTCCCGTTTCTGCGCCTCGGGGCTCGATGCGGTGAACTTCGCCGCCGCCCAGATCATGAGCGGCCAGCACGAGCTCGTGATCGGCGGTGGCGCCGAATCCATGAGCCGGGTCGGCATCGGCGCCTCTGGTGGCGCCTGGCCGATGGATCCCTCGATCGCGGTGCCGGCCTATTTCATGCCGCAGGGTGTCTCGGCCGACCTGATCGCGACCAAATACGGTTTTTCGCGCGATGACGTCGATGCCTATGCGGTGCAGAGCCAGCAGCGTGCCGGCAAGGCCTGGGACGAGGGCCGCTTCAAGAAGTCCGTGGTGCCGGTCAAGGACGTCAACGGGCTGACCATCCTGGCCAAGGACGAGCACATGCGGCCGACCACGACGATGCAGTCGCTGGCCGGGCTGAAGCCGTCCTTTGCCGATGTCGCGGCGATGGGCGGGTTCGACGCGGTGGCGGTGCAGTCGCATCCGGAGATCGAGCGGGTCAACTACGTGCATCACGCCGGCAACTCGTCCGGTATCGTCGATGGCGCCGGCGCGGTGCTGCTCGGCAGCAAGGAGGCCGGCAAGAAGCACGGGCTCAAGGCCCGGGCGAAGATCCGCGCCTTCGCCAATATCGGCTCGGAGCCGGCGATGATGCTGACAGGGCCGGTCGACGTCACGGAAAAGCTGTTCGAGCGTTCGGGCATGAAGAAGTCCGACATCGACCTGTTCGAGCTCAACGAGGCCTTCGCCTCGGTGGTGCTGCGCTATATCCAGGCGTTCGAGATCGACAATGACAGGATCAACGTCAATGGCGGCGCGATTGCGCTCGGCCATCCGCTCGGCGCGACAGGGGCGATGATCCTCGGCACCGTGCTCGACGAGCTCGAGCGCACCGACAAGCAGACCGCGCTGGTGACGCTGTGCATCGGCGGCGGCATGGGCACCGCGACGGTCATCGAGCGGATGTGATGCCGAAGATGCCATGGGAACGCCAAAAAAGACTCAATCGACCGTAGCCCGACCCGTCCGCGAGAGGCGCGACGAGCGAAGCGAAAGAGCCAAACAAGGACGTCTGCCTGCCAACGTCATGTTCGGACCAAATAGCGGGCAAAGGCGCGCTAGCGCCTTTGCCCGCCCTGAAACGTGAGACGACCACCGCGCCCCAGGCTCGTGGGTCCGCATCGAGGGAGCAACAGATGGTCTTCAACAGTTTCAAGGTCGAGACCGACAGCGACGGCATTGCGCTCGTCACCTGGGACATTCACGGCCGTTCGATGAACGTACTGGACGAGAGGACGATCGTTGAACTCGAAGCGATTGTGAAGGAGACCTCCACCGACAATGCCGTGAAAGGCGTCGTCATCACATCCGCCAAGGAGGCACTCTCGGCGGGTGCTGACCTGTCGATGCTCGAGGGCATGAGCCGCACCTATGTCCAGGTTCTTAAGGAGAAAGGCGAGGTCGCGGCCACCCAGACGCTGTTCGACCAGAGCCGCCGCTTCTCGCAGGTATTCCGAGCCATCGAGACCTCAGGCAAGCCATGGGTCGCCGCAATCAACGGGCTTGCGCTCGGCGGCGGTTTCGAACTGACGCTGTCCTGTCATTACCGCGTCGCCGCTGACAATCCGAAGACGCGGCTCGGCCTGCCAGAAATCAAGGTTGGCCTGTTTCCGGGCGCCGGCGGCACCCAGCGCGTGCCGCGCATCGTGCCACCGCAGGATGCGATGCAACTGCTCCTGAAGGGCGAGGCGATCGATCTGGCTCGGGCGAAGGCGCTGAAGCTGATCGACGCCATTGTTCCGCCGTCCGATCTCATCAAGGCCGCCAAGGACTGGATCAAGCACGGCGGCCAGGCGATCGCGCCCTGGGATGACAAGAATTTCAAGCTGCCGGGCGGCGCGGTCTTTTCCAAGGCCGGCATGATGATGTTCCCGGCGGGCAATGCCATCTACCGCCGCGAAACCTATGACAACTATCCGGCGGCGCGTGCTGTCATGAGTTGCGTCTACGAAGGCCTGCAGCTGCCGATGGATGCGGCGCTGCGCGTCGAATCCCGCTACTTCGCGCAAGTTTTGCGCTCCAAGGAAGCCGCGGCGATGATCCGCAGCCTGTTTCTGTCGATGCAGGAATTGAACAAGGGCGCGCGGCGGCCGCACAACGTGCCGGCGACCAAAACGAAGAAGCTTGCCATCATCGGCGCCGGCTTCATGGGTGCGAGCGTCGGCTATGTCTCGGCCCGCGCCGGCATCGACGTGGTACTGATCGACCGCGACCAGCAAAGCGCCGACAGGGGCAAGGCGCACGCGAGCTCCGTGCTGGACGATCTGATCAAGAAGGGCCGTGCCAAGGAAAGCGATCGCGAGGCGACGCTCTCGCGCATCGCCGCGACACCCGACTACGCCGCGCTCAAAGATTGCGACCTCGTCATCGAGGCGGTGTTCGAGGACCGCAAGGTCAAGTCCGACACCTATTCCAAGGCGCAGCCGCTTCTGAAAGAAGGCGCAATCTTCGCCTCCAACACCTCGACGCTGCCGATCAATTCGCTGGCAGAAGAATTCAAGGACCAGGGAAGGTTCATCGGCATCCATTTCTTTTCCCCGGTGGAGAAGATGATGCTGGTGGAAATCATCCTCGGCAAGAACACGAGCGATATCGCGCTCGCGACCGCGCTCGACTACGTCCGCCAGATCGGCAAGACGCCCATTGTCGTCAACGACTCCCGCGGCTTCTTCGCCAACCGCTGCGTGCTGCGCTACATCTCGGAAGGCTACGAGATGCTGCTCGAAGGCGTGCCGCCGGCGATGATCGAGAATTGCGCGAAGATGGCGGGCATGCCGGTCGGGCCGTTATCGCTGTCGGACGAGGTCGCGCTCGATCTCGGGCTCAAGATCATGAAGGCAACGGAAGCCGATCTCGGTCCCAGTGCCATCGACCAGGCGCACAAGAAGTTGATGGTCGAGATGGTGGACAAACTGGGCCGCTTCGGCCGCAAAAACGGCAAGGGCTTTTACGACTATCCCGAGAAGGGCAGGGGACAGAAGAGCTTGTGGCCCGGACTGTTTGAACTGCAGCCGAAACATCTCGCTCCCGACACGCTGCATGTCGAGGAATTGAAGCAGCGCTTTCTGGTGGTGCAGGCAGTGGAAGCCGCGCGCACGGTGGAGGATCACGTCATCACCGATCCGCGCGAGGCCGATGTCGGCTCGATCCTCGGCTTCGGCTTTGCGCCGTTCACCGGCGGCACGCTGTCCTATATTGACTTCATGGGT
>NZ_JAFAVV010000083.1 GCF_019242285.1 Bradyrhizobium sp. | reverse complement strand
TCGTGGATCGCGAGCACGCTCCGTCTCTGCTCGATGTCGAGGTTGGTTTCGAGCAGCGTCGTGGCAAGCCCGAGCACCGCGTTCATCGGGGTGCGGATCTCGTGACTCATCATGGCGACGAAGGCCGATTTGGCGGCGTTGGCGGCCTCGGCGGCCTGCATCAATTGTTCCTGCTTGTTCCACCAGCGTGCGATCATGAAGGCAGCGGCGATCACCACGATGGCGCTGACCAGCGACATCGTGACCAGGAACCTGCTCATGCTCCGCCAGCTGCCCAACGCGCTCTCCTCGCTCTGGGAGACGACGATGAAGGCAGGATAACCCGGAAGCATCTTGGCGGCCCCCAACCGCATCTGACCATCGCTGTGGTTCATCTCGCGGATGGTCCCGCCGGCCGCGAGCGCGTGCAGCCCGGTGTCCGACGACACGCTGCCGATCTCGTTGTTCGGCGGAAAATGCGCCAGCAGCACGCCGTCTTCTCGGACCAGCGAAATCGTCGCTTCCAGTCCGAGCGACGTCGAGCCGAAGAAGTCTTCCAGGTATTGTACGGACACCGCACCGAGCAGCAGTCCCATGAACTTGCCGTCGGCGTCGTTCAGACGCCGGGCGATGTAGACGTTCCAGGAACCGCTGCCGTGGTCCTTCACCGGCGCGCTGACGAAGCTCTGGAGGCCGACATCGGATCCGAGCGCCTTGAAGTAATCGCGATCGGAAACGTTGACGTCCGGGGTCGGCCAGTAGCGGGAGAAATTCAGCAGCCTGCCTCCCGCGTCGACCATGGTGATCGCCTCGACATGCGGCAGGCCCGCGACCTTCTCCTTCAGCAGGAGGTGGATCTCCTTATCGGACGCGAATCTCCGGTAGGCGTCGGCATCGACGACGCCTTCGCTGGCCAGGCGATCGGCGAAGCTCGACAGCACGAGGTCGAGCGACTTGAAGGCGCGGTCGGCGTTTTCCGCAAGCATCAGGCTGTGGCGGGCAAGGTTGATTTCAGCCGTCCGCATCGTGCTCTCCCGCAGGTTGCCGAGCGCGATCAGGTTGGTGCCGATGATCGTGCAGATCAGGGCGAGAGTGATGGCGACGAGTGCGCCGAGCGATCCTCTGGATTTGCGCTTCATATCGTATCAGCCGGCAGGCGCAGCGAGCTTCTGCTTGCTGGTCTCCTCTGCGATGCATGTCAGAGTCCGGCGCAAGGCTGCGAGATTGATCGGCTTCGGGATCGGTTGACGGAGGTTGAGGTTGAGCAGGCTGCCGACATGCCGCGTCAGGGCGCGCGCCTCGTCATCGGAGGCGCTGATGATGATGATCGGTGTCCGGCAGCCGATCTCTGCAAGCAGCTTCAGGATCTCGACCCCGGACTGCTCGCCCAGGGAGAGATCGAGAGTGATGCAGTCGAAGGTCCGTTCGCGGACGAACCTGGCGGCCTCGGCAACCGAATGGGCGCCGGTCGCGGTGAAGCCGGCCTGTTGCGCGATCTTGCACAGGATCGAAAGGTGCAGGTCGGCGTCCTCGATGACGAGAAGATCGTTGCACATGTTGTCGGGTCCCCGCTGCGGCTCCCGCGCATCTCGACGGCCGCTCGAGTGGTTCTTAGCGAGCAGGCTCTAACCCCGACGTAAATTTTCATTCCCGTGGAATTACGGAAGGTGCGCCGATGCCGAGGCGCACGGTTGGGTTGTGAGGATTTCGGTTACCTGGGATCGGTGAGGCGTCAGCGGATCATTCGCCCGCGCCGCATCTGATGGACGGTTGTGACGCAGCTGCGTCCCGTGGGCCGGGAGCGCGCGGGCGGGAATTGCTCAGGGAATTGTTCAGCCGGCGGATTATTCGGCCGGCCCGAACACCGCTTCCATCTTGGTCTTCAACGTCGCGGCGTTGAACGGCTTGACGATGTAGTTGCTGACGCCGGCCTTCTTCGCCGCGATCACGTTCTCGGTCTTGGATTCCGCGGTGATCATGATGAAGGGCGTCTTCGAGAGCTCCGGATTGGCGCGGACTTCCCGGAGCAGGTCATATCCGGTCATCGGTTCCATGTTCCAGTCGGAAATCACGAGGCCGTACTTCTTGACCTGCATCTTGGCGAGAGCGGCCGAGCCGTCGCTCGCGTCGTCGACGTTGTCGAACCCGAGCTGCTTGAGCAAATTGCGGATGATGCGGATCATGGTGCTGTAATCGTCGACCACCAGGATCGGCATCGTCAGGTCGAAAGCCATTTCTTTACTCCGCACTGTTCCCAAGCAGCCGAACTCGGGCGCGACGATCGCAGCAATACACGAATATTCGAAGCTCTTTGGAACTCGAGGCGCCCCGGTTGGCTTCGTGACAATTATCAGCGGTCGTTGAACAGCGCGTTAATTCCGCATCGGATAAGCCCGAGGCGTACGCGTTCCGTGATAATACGGGACGCATGTCGCGGCCGACTTGCCCGCTCAGGACGATACGCCGGCGCGGCCCCGCGGCAGCTCGTTGGGCGGGCGAAGCAGCCTCTCGTACTGCGTCTTGACCGAAGAATAACATTCGCAGGCAGTCTTCCGAAGCCCGTCGAGGTTGAGGATCTGGATGTGCCCACGGCTGTATTGAATGTAGTTCGCTTGTTGCAGCGTGCTGGCGACCAGCGAGACGCTGTTGCGCCGTGCGCCGATCATCTGCGCCATGGACTCCTGGGTCAGCACGAGCTTGCAGCCGCCGGACAGGTCATGCGTCTGCAAGAGGCAGCGCGCCAGCCGCGATTCGACCGTGTGCGAGGCATTGCACCCTGCGGTCTGCTGGATCTGCGCGTAGACGGCGAGGCCATGCCGCGCGATTGCAGCCCGCATCGTCGCGCTCTGCTCGGCCGCGGCGCGCAGGCGGTCCAGCTCCAGGGTCGATGCGACGCCGGGCACCAGCACGACGGCACGGTTGAGCGCGATCGGGTCGCCAATCGCCGCGAACGCGCCGAACACGCTATCGCGGCCGATCATCGCGATCTGGACGTGCTCGCCTCGCGAGAGATCGACCACCAGGGAGATCAGGCCGCGTTGCGGCATGTAGACGCGTTTGAGCGTTTCGCCGACGCCGACGAGAACGCTGTCCGGAACCAGGTCGACCGTGCGCAGATGGGGGCGGATCAGTTCGAAATCATCCGCGTTCAGTGACGTCAAAAAACCGTTGGATGGGCGAGAAATCGAATCCAAAGCCATCTCCTGCCTCGAAGGGGCAAAACAAGTCTCTGGGTCGCCAGCACTTAATGCACGCTAACCGCAAGACAAGTTGACCCTTCGACCATTGCATGCGCAAGAAGAAATTTGGTTGTCAGCTGCTTTGTTCCCCGCGACCGGGCCTTGGGCATGTGCATATGTCCGCTAAAGTGCAGATGATTCCCCTCACGACCTCAGAGCTCCTTTCATGGCGGGTTCCCGAACAACTGTGCGCGTCTCATTTTGACGGCGCCATGGCACTCGCATGCGGAGCGCTGCAAAGCGTCCACGTCGTCAACTTCGATCTGCCCGCGGCTGTAGCTGATGACGCGCGCCTGCTGGAGCCCGTGTGCCGCGATCGAGATCGCGTTGCACTGGACGCCGATCATTCGTGCGAGTAACTCCTGCGTCATCGGTCGCGTTTCGCCGTCCCGGAGCTCATTGGCGCGCAACAGCCAGCGCGACATGCGCTTCGACGGAGTGAGACGCGTTGCACGCGACCGAAACAGCACCACCGCGTCGGTGACCGAGACGCCGTCGCCGAGCGATTCAGCGGCGCCGACCATGCCGTCTCGGCCGACCATCGCGATTTCTACCATGTGTCCTTCCGACAGGGTGACCACCAGGGAGATCGCGCCGCCATGTGGCAAATAGATCTCGCCGAGCGGCCGGCCCGCTTCGGCGAGGACAGCGCCCTTGACCGTTTCAACGGACTTGATGTGCTGTCGCAGCGCTTCGAACTCCCGGGGCGGCAGCACCTGCAACGGATGATTGGGGACCGCGAGAACGAAATCATACTGGCGCCGAATGGGGGCCGATGGCCGCTCGGTGTCGAGGTGGTCAGACTCTCCTTAGAAGAGTGCGATTGTAAATATTCCCGATAAGCGAGTAAATACCGCAGCCGCAATAGTTTCCGGCCTGACGGGGTTGACGCTGGAATTTTATACACTTTGGAGGGCAGACAGCCTGCCGTATTTGCGGCGGAAATAAGAACTAGCACTGATTCGCCGTGGAAACACTCCATCGTGATCGATGCGGCAAATTTAGCGCAAGAAGACCTGCTGGACCGCCGCCATGCGCCGCATTCTGATCGTCGATGATGATCCACAGGTTCGCCAGGCGATCGGCGATTGGCTGACGCGGCACGGATTTTGGGTTTCGACGGCGGATAGAGGCTTCGGCGGACTCGCAGCGCTCGACAGCGCCACTTTCGACCTGATGATCGTCGATGTCTTGATGCCGAATTTGCGCGGCTTCGAATCGGTCCGGATTTTTCACCGGCGTGCTCCGGAGATCCCGTTGATCGCGATTTCAGGGCACGCTTTTTCCGATGCCGATCCGTCCGGATCGGACTTTCTGAAGCTGGCGTCGAGGCTCGGCGCGACGCGCTGCCTGCGCAAGCCGTTCAAGCCCGCCACGCTCCTGGACATCATCGATGACTGTCTTTCGGAGGCTGAACCGCATCGCAGGCACGTCGAAGGGCTCGGAAGGGTCGCGAATGCTCTATCGGACGGGCAGGTCGTCCCCGAGTTGGTCGACAAGATACCCGGACGCCATGTTGCCGGGCAGAACGAGCGGAGTTCGCTGACGGCGGGACGATGACGGCGAGCGGAGCTTTGCGCACGGCGATCGGCGTCTTCGACGGAGAAGACTGGCGCCGTGCCGTTGAATCGTCGATCGGGGCCAAGGGGAGGCTCGCGTGCACTATGAATCGGAGACTGTTCAGCAGATGAAACAGGACGTGCAGCCGCGACGGGACGATATGGCGCATATTCTCGTCGTTGACGACGATCCGATGGTCTGCATGGCCATCGAGGTCTATCTGGAACGTCACAATTTCCGGGTGACCATCGCCGATGGCGGCGAGGCGGGCTTGCGGGCGCTCGAGAGCGGTGGGTTCGACCTGATGATCATCGACATCTTCATGCCGCACATGCGGGGTTTCGAGTCGATCAGGATATTTCACGAGCGGGCCCCGACCATCCCGCTGATCGCGATGTCGGGCTATGCCTTTGCCAACCTCAACTCGCCCGCGCCGGATTTTCTCAGGATGGCGCTCGAACTCGGCGCGTCGCGCTGCCTTCGCAAGCCGTTCACGCCGGTCGCGCTGCTCACCGTGATCAACGAGTGCTTGTCGGAAGCCCGGTCGCGCTTCCCGAGCGCCATGTTGAGGTGACGGCCCCGAGGCAGGGGGAGGCGCCGCAATCCAAGCCAATGCGCCGCGCATCCGCGCCGATGGCGGAAGCCGAGCCGGATCAGGCGAGAAGGGCGGCGGTTTGGTCAATTGACCGGCGGGTTGCTGCACGACTTCAACAACCTCCTCACCGTCATCACCGGAACCATCGAAATTCTGTCAGTGGCGGTTGCCGATCGGCCCGAACTGCACGCCATCGCAGCAATGATCGATGACGCGGCCAGCCGCGGAGCGCGACTGACGTCGCATCTACTGGCCTTCGGGCGCGGCGGGTCTGTGCGCCTCTGCGATGTCGACGTGAATACGCTCCTTGCCGAGGCGGCGGCGTTGCTGCGGCCTACCCTCGGAATCGGCGTCGAGGTCGTCGTCGTGCCGTGCTCCGACCTGCCGCTCGCGTCGACCGATCCCGACCAGCTCATGGCCGCAGTTTTGAGTCTCGCGGTCGCCGCGCGCGAATGCGATGCCGAAAGGTGGCAGGCTGACCTTCAGGACCGGGTTCGAGCATGGTCCCGGTGATACCGCGATCACGCACAGCAGCAGCGCCGGGACGATCGTCGACGAGGACGTTCGGGCGAACCCGCAGGCGTTCGTGGTGATCGCCGTTCATGCGTCGGACGACGGCGCCCAGGGCGTGCGACCTCGCTGTGTCCGGGATGATTTCAAGCTCGTCGAGGATTTCGTCGGCCGCTCGGAGGGGCACCTTCAGATTTGCGATCAGCCCGGCGACGAGGCGCTGGTCAGGATCCGGCTTGCGGTTGGTTGCGCTGCGCGTGGTTATCACGGGGCTAAGGCGACCGCGTAGAACTACCCATGCCGCGAGCGACGCGCCGCCGGAACCGGAACCCGCGAGAAAGCCGCGTGGATTGCGAACAAGTTGCACGCGACGAGGCTGCAGAGACGTCGTGATCGCGCGTGGGGCGATTAGCGCGCGGTTAGCAATAGCCACGCGGGCCTCGTCGATACCATCGATCTGCGGGGTACGGTTTAACGGACAGGTAGTTTCCGGAGGGACAGTCTGCTCGCGTCGCCGACACGAATGTCAGGTGATGCGTCAACTAGTTCATCCAGAAGGGTATCAACATGTCCGGTATTGTTCTTTCGGCGTCAGTCCGCCAGAATCTGCTCTCGCTGCAGTCGACCGCGTCGCTGCTCGCCACCACCCAGAATGACCTCGCCACCGGCAACAAGGTCAATACGGCCCTCGACAATCCCACCAACTTCTTCACCGCCCAGTCGCTCAACAACCGTGCCAGC
>NZ_JAFAVV010000665.1 GCF_019242285.1 Bradyrhizobium sp. | reverse complement strand
CGTCACGGCTGTGGCACACGCGCGACACGAGGGAACGTGAGTTGACCACGCGTCACCGGATTGATCCTCTGGGGTTCAAGGCTATCGGGCGGGGGAACGAGCCATGAAGCGGATCACGAGTGCGCTGTGGATGTTGACGGCGGCCGGCGCGGTGCAGCCGTTCGCGGCGCTGGCGCGCGACTATCCGTTCTGCATGAAGGGCGGCGACAGCGACAGCTTCAATGGCGACTGCAGCTACGACACCTACCAGCAGTGCCAGGCGACGGCGTCGGGCCGCAACGCCTACTGCGATGCCAATCCGTTCTACAATGGCGGCAGCGAACGCGAATCGCAGGCCGGTCGCCACAACATGTCGCGAAGGAGATTTTGATGCGAATCCCAACCCTGGCGCTTCTTGCGGGCGGCGCGCTCGCCCTGGCCGCGCCCGCCCAGGCGCAGACCTACGATCCCAACTATCCGGTTTGCCTGCACGTGTTCAGCCGGGGTGCCAACTACTATCAATGCACCTACACCTCGCTCGCGCAGTGCCACCTGTCCGCCTCCGGCCGCGCCGGCACATGCGACGTCAATCCATATTTCCAGGGCGGGGCCTTCTACGACGAACCGGGTCCCTACGTGCCCCACCACCGGCGGCGACATTACGAACCCGCCTACTGAACCCTGCTCCGGGTGAAGAGCCGATACGGCTCTTCATCCATAGCTGCACGAGATCAGAATTTCATGAAGGATGGCCCGAACTTGTAGTTCACGCGGACCATGCCCAAATCGACGTCCTGGGTGATGTTGTGCGTCATGGCGGCGGCGCCGCCGACCGTGGTGAAGTTCAGGTTCTTGTTGCCCAGGAAGATGTGGTCGTATTCGACGCCGACCGACCAGTTCGGCGCGAAGCCGTATTCCAGGCCGGCGCCGACGGTGCCGCCCCAACGCGTGGTGTTGGCCTGATCGAGCACGACGTTGGTCGCCGTGGTGAAAGTGTTGTACTTGTCGCCGACGACGGCGCCGCCGCCCTTGACGTAGGCCAGCACGTTGTTGAAGGCATAGCCGACCTGGCCGGTGAAGAGACCGAAGGCGTTGACCTGGGTGCGGTCGGAGACACCGGGCAGAATCTGGTTGATCCTGGTGCCCTTGAAGTCCGCCCAGTCGCCTTGCGCTTCGACGCCGAACACCCAGTTCGCCATCTGGAAACGATAGCCGATCTGGCCGCCGACCAGCGCACCGCTCGCGCTGGTGCAGCCTTCGCGATTCATGGCGGGATTGACGGCGACACCGGCGTTGGAGACGAGATTCCAGCAATCGCGGCTCGCGCCACCGCCGGCGTTGGCACCGATGTAGAAGCCGCTCCAGTCGTAGATCGTGGCAGCCACGATCGGCGGAGCCTTGGTATAGGGCCTGGGCTTGGCCGCGAGGTCGGCCGCGGAGGCGGGAGCCGATGCAACGACTGCCCCCAACCCGGCCATTGCGACGAGAAAATTCTTCATGTGTCGAACTCCGTACCTTTCCTTCGAGGCGCTTGAATAGATCCGATTGTCCACCCCCCGATGGGTAGCGGCCTCATTTGCGGCGTACGCACGGGTTCGCCACGCGCGCGCTGCGTGCGAAGAAGTTAATTGCCGGTTTCGGGCGTTAATGCGATTCCGATCGGGCGTTTCTGCGGTTCACGAAACCCCTGTATTTGCAGGGCTCGCGCGGATTCGGGGAACCCGGATTCGCCGATTGAATGGACAAATCGTGGCCGGCCCCCGGCAGGCCACATTGGAACAGCGTTGATGTTCCCGTTGATGTTTCCCCGGGCAGAATCTCGCTCGATTCTGCCGGCAATGGTGGTTGCAGTTGCAACCACCAAGAATCCGCGACTTCAGATCGGCGTGTAGATGAATCAGCTTCAAAGCCGGATCGTCGTTTGCCTGAAGGCTCGCATGCTCGAATCGCAGCCGCGCCTTGCGCGGGTGATGCAACAGTTCTTCGCCGCCGCGGACGTTGCGGACGTCGTGCGCCTCCCACCACGCGCCGAATTCGCAACAACCCCTGCGCAGCCGGTCGAGCAGGTCGATGAACGCGGGATCGCCGGCCCACAAATCGTGGGTCGCGCGACGTTGAAGCGGGCAGCTATTCCAGCTCGACGACCTCGCCGTTGACGAGCGATACCCGGCGGTCCATGCGGCCGGCGAGCTCCATGTTGTGAGTGGCGATCAGCATCGCGACGTTGGTCGCCTTCACGAGCTGCATCAGCGCGTGAAAGACGTGGTCGGCCGTGTTCGGATCGAGGTTGCCGGTGGGCTCGTCGGCGAGCAGAACCCGTGGCGCGTTGGCCACCGCACGCGCGATCGCGACCCGCTGCTGCTCGCCGCCGGAGAGCTCGGTCGGCCGATGCCTGATGCGCTCGCCGAGGCCGAGATAGCTCAGGATCTCGGTCGAGCGCTTGATGGTTTCGGAGCGCCGCAGGCCGCGGATCATCTGCGGCAGCATGACATTCTCGAGTGCCGTGAATTCCGGCAGCAGCCGGTGCGATTGATAGACGAAGCCGATGTCGGTGCGACGGATCTGGGTGCGCTCGACGTCGGCCAATTGCGAGGTCGGCGCGCCGGAGACGTAGACCTCGCCGTCATCGGGCGTCTCGAGAAGCCCCGCAATGTGCAGCAGCGTCGACTTGCCCGAGCCGGAAGGCGCCACCAAGGCCACCGACTGCCCGGCCCATAGCGCAAGCTTGGCGCCGTTGAGGATGGTCAGCGGCACCTCGCCCTGCATGTACTGGCGCTTTATCTCGTGGAGATAGATGACCGGTACATCTTCCGCGGCCTGCCCCATCAGCCCCTCACTCGTAGCGCAGCGCTTCAACGGGGTCGAGCCGTGCGGCGCGCCAGGACGGATAGAGCGTGGCGAGGAAGGACAGCGTGAGCGCCATGATCACGACCGCGGTGGTCTCGCCGAAATCCACCTCAGCCGGCAGTTTGGAGAGAAAATACAGCGTCGGATCGAACAACTCGGTGTTGGTCAGCCAGGACAGAAACTGCCGGATCGACTCGATGTTGAAGCAGATCAGGATCCCGACCAGGAAGCCGACGAAGGTCCCGACCACGCCGATCGCCGCCCCGGTGATCAGGAACACCCGCATGATCGCGCCCTGCGAGGCGCCCATGGTGCGCAGGATGGCGATATCGCTGCCCTTGTCCTTGACCAGCATGATGAGGCCGGAAACGATATTGAGGGCTGCGACGAGCACGATCATGGTCAGGATCAGGAACATGACATTGCGCTCGACCTGGAGCGCATTGAAGAAGGTCGAATTGCGCTGCCGCCAATCCACCAGGAAGACCGGCCGTCCGGCTGCCTCGGTCACGGCCTTGCGGAAGGCGTCGATCTTGTCGGGATTGGTGGTGAAGACCTCGATCGCCGACACGTCGTTGGGACGATTGAAATACTTTTGCGCCTCGGCGAGCGGCATGAATACGAAGGTCGAATCATATTCGGACATGCCGATCTCGAAGACGGCTGCGACCTTGTAGGGCTTGATGCGCGGGGTCACGCCCATCGGCGTCACCGCTCCCTTCGGCGATACCAGCGTGATGCTGTCGCCGGCATGCAGCGACAATTGGTCGGCGAGCCGACGGCCGATCGCCACCCCGTCGCCCTCGTCGAATCCCTCGAGCGTGCCCTGCTTGATGTTGGAGGCAATCGAGGTGAGATTGTTGAGATCGTCGGCGCGAATGCCGCGGATGAACACGCCGGTGGCATTGAACGGCGAGGAACCAAGCCCCTGGCCGTCGACGACTGGCGCGGCCAGGCGGATGCCCTGCACCTGGCTGATCCGATCGGCGACATCCTTCCAGTCCGTCAAGGGCGATTCCAGCGGCTGCACCAGGAGATGACCGTTCAGCCCGAGGATCTTATCGAGCAGTTCCTTGCGGAACCCGTTCATCACGGCCATCACGATGATCAACGTGGCGACGCCGAGCATGATGCCGAGAAAGGAAAACCCCGCGATCACGGAGATGAATCCTTCCTTGCGGCGCGCCCGCAGATAGCGCGCCGACAGCATCCATTCGAACGGCGCAAACGGTGCGGTCTGGATCGGTTCGGTCATGGTCTCATCCATCGCTCGATAATCCCATGATTGCGGTTTTTTCCTTGGCTTCAAAGGCTTCGCCTTGGGCTATTCGGTAACTTTCCAGTATCGCGCGAATCCCACCAGATTCCGCGCAATAATAGTGCTGTAAAGCGGGCTCGGCCAATCAATCCAGGAGTTTTCCTCACGCTTGGCAGCGGGCGTCTTCGATGCAATGCCGGCTCGGTTCGACGTAGAGGTCGCCCGATGATCTGCGGCCACCTCGATCGGCGGCCTGCGTGGTCAGAAGCGGCCGACCACGTCGGCGAGCGGCACGTTCTCCCGCCCGCCATCACTGCGCCGCTTCAACTCCACCTTGCCTTCGGCAAGACCTTTCGGCCCGACCATGATCTGCCAGGGAATGCCGATCAGGTCGGCGGTGGCGAACTTGGCGCCGGCGCGCTGGTCGGTGTCATCGTACAGGACATCCACTCTTTTCGCGGAAAGCTCGCGATAGAGTTTTTCGCAGGCGGCGTCGGTGTCAGCACCGCCCTGCTTCAGATTGAGGATGACGACGCTGAAGGGCGCCACCGCCTCCGGCCACTTGATGCCGGCCTCGTCGTGGCAAGCCTCGATGATCGCGCCAACCAGGCGCGAGACGCCGACGCCATAGGAGCCGCCATGGATCGGCACCTCCGCGCCGTCAGCTCCCGCAACAAGGGCTTTCATCGTGTCGGAATATTTGGTGCCGAAATAGAAGATCTGGCCGACCTCGATGCCCCTGGTGCGCACCCGTTTTGCCTCGGGCACCTCGCGATCGAAGTGCGCGGCGTCGTGCACGTCCTCGGTCGCGGCATAGACCGACGTCCACTGCTTGATGACCGGCGTGAGATCGCCGTCGTAATCGACGTCCTCCCCGGGAACCGGCAGATCGAGCACGTCGCTATTGCAGAACACGGCGGACTCGCCGGTCTCCGCCAGTACGATGAACTCGTGGCTGAGGTCGCCGCCGATCGGGCCGGTCTCGGCGCGCATCGGAATAGCCTTCAGGCCCATCCGCGCGAACGTGCGCAGATAGGCGACGAACATCTTGTTGTAAGAGCGCCGCGCCGCAGTCTCGTCGATGTCGAAGGAATAGGCGTCCTTCATCAGGAACTCACGGCCACGCATCACGCCGAACCGCGGGCGCTGCTCGTCGCGGAACTTCCACTGGATGTGGTAGAGATTGAGCGGAAGATTGCGGTACGACTTCACATAGGCGCGGAAGATCTCGGTGATCATCTCCTCGTTGGTCGGCCCGTACAATAGCTCGCGCTTGTGGCGATCGGTGATGCGCAGCATCTCCGGGCCATAGGCATCATAGCGCCCGCTCTCGCGCCAGAGGTCGGCAAGCTGCAGGGTCGGCATCAACAGCTCCAGGGCGCCGGCGCGATCCTGCTCCTCGCGCACGATCTGCTCGATCTTCTTCAGGACGCGAAAGCCGAGCGGCAGCCAGGCATAGATCCCCGCGGCCTCCTGCCGCAGCATGCCCGCGCGCAGCATCAGCCGATGCGACACGATCTCGGCTTCCTTCGGATTTTCCTTCAGGATGGGCAGAAAAAAACGTGACAGTCGCATAGCAGGACCTTGGAGGAATCGGGGGACCGGGTGCGTGCGACGCCAGTCAAACCGGATTGGGCGCGAAAAGACAAGAGAGAGCTTTAGAAAAAGCCACTAAGTCGCCGAATTTCCTGCCGTTTTGCCGACATACCCGCGTGCTGGAGGTACACCTCCTCAAGATGAGGACGGCAATCCGATCCGGTCATTCGGCAACGGCTGCGCCGGCACCTCGAAATCGTCCTCGAGCGTGACTTGCTTGAACGGGGTTACCGCCTCGATCCGCATATGCCCGCGTCCGACGGATGGCAGCGGCGCGTCGTCGACGTGCCGGTGGCCGTCAGCTCCCAGCGTTGCGCTCGGTCGAGCGGCTCGACGCCCTGGCCGGGCGGGCTCAGCAGGAGAATGGCCTCGTTGACGGGCAGCGGCGTACCCTCGCCCGTCATCAGTTGCAGCACGGAGCTGTCGATCCCCACGACGCCCGGCGAGATCAGCACACTGGAACATCGCCTTGTCCGAGTGAATGTGGACAGCCAGCGGCGTAGCGCCGGCAGCGGCGCGCCAAAGAGCACGCGCAGCGATCGGCGAGCCCACGGCACCGACACTTCACATCTTCATATCCTTATGCATCTGCATGTGATCGCCCGCCGCGGCCGGTCCCTGGGCGCCAACGCCCTGAACATCGAACGTCACCTGCACCTTGCCGGCCTTTTCGAACTCGAGCGTGATCGGCAATTTGTCGCCCTGCTTCAACGGATTCTTCAAATCCATCATCATCAGGTGGTAGCCGCCGGGCGCAAGCTTGACGGTCTTGCCGGGTTCGATGGCGAGTCCGCCCTCGAGCGGACGCATCTTCATGACGCCGCCGTCCATGCTCATCTCATGGACCTGGACGCTGCCCGCGGCATCCGAGGTCGCACCGATCAGCCGATCGGCCGCACTTCCCTTGTTCTCGATGGTGAGATAGCTGCCGCCGGTCCTGGCGCCCTTCGGCGTGGCGCGGCTCCAGGCCTGGCTGATGACGAGGTCGCCGGCCTTGACCTCCTGGGCGCGTGCCGGCACCGCAACCAGACAGGCGGCCAAGACGGCTGCCAGGGCCGCGTATGCAATCGAGGTGGTGGTCAATCTTCGCATTTGCTTGCTCCTTTCTGCTAATTCACGAGATGGGCAGCCGGGTGCAACGTGCCGAGCATGCCGACAATGGCGAGCACGAGCAGTCCAAGCACGAACTCGACGACGGTATTGCGCATCAGTCGGTGCACCGTCCTGCCCTGCGCTTCGCTGCCTGGGGGAAGCGCCAAGCCAGGCGTCAGAACCGTCCGGTTGACAGCTGCAAACATCAGCATCACGGCGAAAACGGCAAGCTTCATCATCAAGAGCCAACCGTAGGCGTTGGTGATCAGACCGCGCCACGAGCCGACGAGAATCCAGGTATTGATGATTCCCGACAAGATCAATGTTGCCACGCTGGCGATGCCAAGCATGGAGAAACGCCTGACTGCCTCGAGCTCGAGCGGCACCGCCGCGATCGGCTGATTCGGACTGCAGGCGCGGAGCAGCAGCGCGAGTGGCGGCAGGCCACCGACCCACGCCGCGGCGGCGCATGAATGCAGGGCGTCCGCCGCCAGGTGCAGATATCCCAGTGCGTGCGGCGTCGAACCCGCGTGTCCGGTCCAGGCTACCGAGGCCGTCAAGCCCAGCGCCGCCCCCAGGCCAAGCCAGCGTCCCCATGCCGAACGATCGAAGGCCAGGCCGATCGCCAGCACGATCGCGACCCCAAGGCGAACCTGCATGACGATCCCGAATTGCGTCAGGGTCATCACGTCACGCAGCGCCCCCGACGTCACCGCCTCGCCAAAACCTTCGTCGCTGAGCTGCTCCGTCAGCAGCACGGCCCAGATAAATCCCGAAACCACCACGATGGGAAGGCCAGTCCAAGCCAGCCATCGGATCTGCGACCCAATGCTGGCGCTCGCCTCGCGTCGGCAACGCAAGGCTGGCTCGGCAACGGCCTCGCGGAAAATCAGTCCGCCGGCCGTCACCGCTGCGGCTCCGAGATGGAGCGCGCGCGCGGCGACGATCGGTCCGTCGATGTCCGTACCAAGCCACGTCATCTGCTTCGGGCTCTTGCCTTATTGACCCACCCGGAATGTGAAATCGCCTTCAGTCCTGTGCGTGTCCACGGAGAGGACATGCCATTTCACGTGATAGGTCCCGCTGCCCCCGGCGCGCAACGAGACCGACATCTGCTCGCCGCTGACACGCGCCTTTCCCGTGTCGACGCGCTCGCCGGCCGCATTGGTCACTGTGATGCCGCTGAAAGCCTGCTCCAGCTTCTGCGTGAACCACAAGGTCACCGCGCGTGGCGGGCTCGCCACCGTATTGCCGACGCGGGGCTCGGCATGGTCGAGCAGCGCGTGGGCGCTGGCCTGCTCGGCAGCCAGCAGGAGAAATAGCGGAATGGCTCCGACAAAGAATGAGCGTTGCATGTCCGGCTCCTTCAGTTGTTCGCAAAGGGGCGTGCGGGCGGGGGGGCATTGCCGAACAGCGGCCTGCCGATGCCGTTCGGATCGATGTCGTCGAGATAGAGATGCAATTGCCCGATCACCCCGATATTGCTCCCGCTTTGGCGATTGACCGGGACCAGCGCCTCGACGCCGACCTGGAACTTGTTGCCGACCCAGATCACGCCCGGATTGATCGTGCCGGTCGTCACTGTACCCGACGTCAGCGTGTTCGACACCGGCGTCTGCAGGTTGGCTTCAACCAGTGGAATCAGGTGATTGATGAAGTCGGGCAGGCCGAGATCGACGACCGCCGATTTCAGATAGGGCATGCTGTACTGGATCGACGCGCCCCAGTTCAACACGCGCGGATTGAACTCGGTGTCGACCGTCTGCAGACCGGTGTCCGGATCGATGTCGAAGGTCGAGGTCGAGCTGCGTCCGGGAATGGCGTAGCCGACCTGGCCCGTGATCGCGACCGGCCTGATCCAGGACAAGGTGTCGGGAAGGTCGCCCAGGCCTTTGCCGAAGTAGAGAGTCGGCGTGTAGACGTTGAACGACTCAGCGCCGACATTCGCCGATCCGGTGCCGCCCCACTCAACGCTGAGGCCGGCCGACAGGACGAACTCATGCTCCGGGCTCTTGAACACCCGGTATTTGAAGGTCGTCTCCAGGTTCTGAAAGCCGTTGGCTCCCGCCGCGGTGGGATCGACGGGTCCCAGGAAGGTGTAGGTCGAGGCGAACGAGATCGCGAAATCTTCGGTGATGCGCTTGGAGAACTCGCCGGAGACATCGCGCTGCCGGACCGGCGGCACGTCGCCGGTCTTGAAGCTGTCGACGGTTGGAAAGGCGAGTTCGTCGTTGACGCCCGGATCGTCGATGCCAAGGGTTGCCGGGAAGAAGCGGTTGCCGACGATTTCGTGGGCGAAGCCGGTACTGACTGGGATGAGTGCGATGGCGAGTCCTGACAAACCCGCGCGCCATGATCGGATGGACATTGGAGAATCTCCGCAAACTGTAGAATGTGATCGCGTGCGCGGCCGTTCGGCCGCAACGTCAGATCGACAGTGGCGGGGCACGCGCCTGCGTGTTGGAGCCAATACGGGGCGGCGACCGGTCCTGCGCCGTGTCGCACCAAACGACCCTCGCCGCCTGGCGTGGCGGCGCTGCGACAACGACGACCTGCGGCGTATCCAGCGACGCACCGCCCTGCCCCGCGCAGCAGATCGAGCAGGCGCCATCATGGAGATGATGATCGCCTCGGTCGGTTTGCCCAGCCGCTGCGGCCGGATCGCTATGGCATATTTCCGCGAGCTGCAGCGGATCGGATGCGGCGAGCGCCGCGGCCCAGCACGCCCCGATCGGTGCCAGGATCTGCACCATCAGTGCGATCAGAACGATCGGAAAGAATCTCTGAAATAGCCGTCGCATTCTGCGAGTCACCAAGAAGAGACCGCCAACTAATCACCAGGCCGCAGGCTAGTCGAGGCCTGAAAAGCCACACCGTCGTTGCGCAGCCGCAAAGCGAGACGATTTGCGGGCCATCCCTGCCCTTGAACGACCTCCGCTTCGCAAAATTCCGTGCTCAGCCTTTCCCGAAATGAAGGTATTATATTACCCCGATCCGATACCTGCATACAGACGTGCTGGTCGGTGGTCAACTTCCAATCATTTCGCAGATTGCCCGAACTTTGAACAATCGTTGCTTCCATAGATGACAAAGTCGCCAAGATAGTCTACGAATCTGCACACAGGCGTGCCCACGGTCAGGTGGTCAAAGTCTGGTGGTCCAAGTCTCGGGAGGAACCCTGGCGCGCAAAAGCAGCGTCAACCCGCCAATGAAATCCAAGCCTGAATTTGCGGGCAAATAGGGTCGACACAATTTTTCGAGCAGGGTTAGTCACCCTGCTCTTTTTTTGTGACACGATCCTTAGGCGACGATCGCTGTCAGTCCCGGCGGAGCCATATGGTACCCCTGTGCCGAGCCATCAGGCAAAGTGACGATCCGGCGAGATCGATTTTCCGGCGCCGAGAGATTTGTCCGACTGCCAACGGCGAACTTCCGTCGATCATTATCTCGCATTGGCAAAAGCGGCATCTGTCCCGGCCACCGCGATTGCACTTTGCCGACGCCGATTTTCGTCGCAGCCGCAATCAACCATCCCGCCGATACCGCATCGAACCTCAGCTGGACCGGCAAGCTCTCCGCTTCATCGAGCGGCCGATCGACATCCGGCACCTGATCGATTTCGTGCCCGGCGCGCTGCCGCTCCGCCGCATCTGAACCACAGCCAACAAGGGCCGGCAGCCCGAACCCCTTCGATGGGCGGGTGGCGGGAACGTTCGGACTGTGAGAGACTGATTCCCGCCGCCGGCGGCCGCCCAACGATGCCCCGGTCATGAGCAAAGACAAATGAGGGAGCGAACGATGTCCGGGAAGGATTTCTCAACGACCAGGCGTGATCTGTTGCAGGCTGCGGCGACCGCCGGCGCCGCCTCCGCGCTATTGAGCGGGATCGGCGTAAGCCCGGCACTGGCGGCCGAGACAGGACGTTCGGAAAAGCCGTTGAAGGCCGCGTTCTCCAACGCCGGCCTGCAGGCGACCTGGTGCGCGCAGGGCAAGCAGGCCGCAGAATGGTGGGGCAAGCTGTTCAACGTCGAGGTCACCTGGTTCGACGGCCAGCTCGACGCGGTCAAGCAGCGCGCCGCGATCGACAACATGGCATCGCAGAAGTGGGACTTCGTCGCGATCCAGGCGTTCGGCATCGGCACCTTGACGCAGCCGGTGCAGAAGATGATCGACGCCGGTATTCCCGTCATCGACATGGACACGCTGATCGCGCCGCTCGACCAGATCAACGTGCATGCCTTCCTCGCCCCCGACAACGAGTTCATGGGCGCGTCGGTGACGCAGGCCCTGGTCAACGCATTGGGCGGCAAGGGCAAGGTGATCATGACCCAGGGCGCGCTCGGCCATACCGGCGCACAGGGCCGCGCCAAGGGGTTCGAGAGCGTCGTCAAGCAATATCCGAACATCGAGGTGCTCGACACCCAGCCCGCGGACTGGGACGTCTCGAAGACCGCGCGGCTGTGGGAGACCTACCTCACCAAATATCCTCAGATCGATGCGGCGTTCTTCCATAATGACGATATGGCGCTCGCCGCCTACAACATCATGAAGGCGCACAACCGCACCAATATCCTGATCGGAGGGGTCGATGCCATGCCGCCGGCGATCCAGGCGGTGGCCGAGGGCCGCATGTTCGCCACCGTCCGCAATCCCTCCTGCCGCATCCATGGCGGCGCCATCGTCGCCGGCGTCGCCGCCGTGACCGCGGGCGAAAAGACCGGTCAGGGTGGCATCCCGAAGAACGTCGTCACCGACGGTCCGGTCGTGACAAAAGCCAATGCGCCCGGCATGCAGTGGATGGAGGATCACTTCCTGATCTGAGCCGTCGATGCCTGAAGACCGCTCGCCCATCCTCGAGCTGCAGGGAATCACCAAGGCCTTCGGCGGTGTCGAGGCCTTGCGTGGGGTCGATTTCACGCTGCGTCCCGGCGAGATCCATGGTCTCGTCGGGGAGAACGGCGCGGGGAAAAGCACGCTGATGAAGATCATCGCCGGCGTGCATCCGGAATTTTCCGGCCGCTTCCTGCTCGACGGTCACGAGACCCGCTTTCGCTCGACCCGTGACGCACGCGCGGCCGGGATCGCCATGGTGCATCAGGAGCTCAGCGTCGCGCCCGACCTGTCGGTTGCCGAGAACGTATTTCTCGGCAACCAGCCCACCAACCGTTTCGGCCTCGTGCAATGGCGGCGCATGGCGCGGGAAGCCGGCGACCAGCTCGCGCGTTTCGGTATCGACGTCGATCCGGCCATGCGGCTCGGCGACCTGCCGATCGGGCTGCAGCAACTGATCGAGATCGCGCGCGTCCTGTTCTCGGGCGCCCGCATCATCATCCTGGACGAGCCGACTTCGGCGCTCTCCCCGCCCGAGGTCGAACGGCTGTTTTCGACGCTGCGCCGGCTGCGCGACGAAGGCACGGCCATCATCTTCATCTCGCATTTCATCGAGGACATCCTGCGGGTCTCCGACACGGTGACGGTATTCCGCAACGGACGGAAAGTCACCGACACTGCGGCGGCGGCGACCAGCAAGGCCGAGCTGATCGAGGCGATGATTGGCAAGGGCCGAGAGGCGCTCGAGGAGACCTATACCCACGACATCGCCCTGCCGGCGCGGAGCGAGCGGCCGGTGGTGCTGGGCGTCGACCAGGTTTCCCTGCCTCGCGGCTTGCAGGACGTCTCGTTCGACGTGCGCGCGGGCGAAGTGCTCGGCGTCTACGGCTTCATGGGCTGCGGCCAGCTCGAGCTGTCCCGTATCCTGTTCGGCAAGCTCTGGCCCGGCCAGGGGACGCTGCGCCTTGCGGGTGCACTGCAGAGTTTCGCCAATACCGCCGATGCGAGGCGCGCCGGCATCGCCTTCGTGCCCGAAAGCCGGCGCGCGATGCTGTTCCACCAGGAGCCGATCTACAAGAACATCTCGGTCTCCATTCTCGACCGCATCTCGTCCCTGCTGTTGAAGCCCGCCCGCGAGCGCTCGATCGCGGCAAGGCAGGTCGAGCAATTGCAGATCAGGCCGGCCGCCGTCGAGCTCGACCTCGGCATGCTCTCCGGCGGCAACCAGCAGAAGGTGGCGCTGGCGAAATGGCTGACCTATCCGCCGCGCCTGCTGGTGTTGTGCGAGCCGACGCGCGGCATGGACGTCGGCGCCAAGAACGACGTGATCCAGATCGTGCGTGACCTGCGCGACAAGGGGCTCGCGATCATCGTGATGTCGACCGAGCCCGAGACGGTGCTGTCGCTCGCCGACCGCATCATCGTGCTGAAGCGCGGCGCGGTGGTGCGCGAATTCGCGGGCGAAGCCATCAGCAAGGACCGCCTGCTGGAGGCGGCATAGGAGATCGGGCGTGAGCGGTGAAAGCGTGACGGTTTCGACCCCCGACCATAAGCGGCCGCACCGGCTGGCCCGCCTGTTGCGCTCGCAGATGCGCAACATCGCGCCGTTTCTCACGCTGATCCTGCTTTCCGGCTTCTTCGCCGTCGCGAGCCCCTCGTTTGCGACCATCGACAATCTCGGCAACATCCTGACCCAGGTCTCTGTCACCGGCATCATCGCCGTCGGGCTGACCTTCGTGATCCTCTGCGCCGAGATCGACCTCTCCATCGCCAGCGTCGCCAATGTCACGGGCATCGCGGTCGCCTATTTCAGCCAGCAGGAATCCTATGTGAACATCGCCAACGTGCCACTGGCCGGCTGGGCGGCGATTCTGCTCGCGCTCGCCCTGTGCGCGCTGCTCGGCCTCGTCAACGCGTTCGGGCTGACCGTGATCGGCATCCCCTCCTTCATCATGACGCTGGCAATGATGCAGATCGCGGCCGGCATCTCGGCCCTGCTGGTGCGCGGGCCGATCGCCTACAAGGTGCCGAGCCTGATCTCGACGCTCGGCTCGGGCTCGGTCAGTGGCATCCCCTGGATCGTCATCGTCGCGGCGATCATGCTGCTCGCCGGGCACCTGGTGCTGACCTACACGCGCTTCGGCCGCTACGTCTACATGGTCGGCGGCAACCGCGAGGCGGCGGAATTCTCCGGGCTCAACGTCAACCTGATCCTCGGCAGCGTCATGGTGATCGCCGCGGTCTGCGCCGGCATCGGCGGCATGCTCGGGGTGGCGCATTTCGGCAGCGCGCAGCAGAACGAGTTCGACACCTATTTGCTCGATTCCATCGCCGCGGTGGTGGTCGGCGGCACCAGCCTGTTCGGTGGGCGCGGCGGCATCGGCAACACCATCGTCGGCCTGTTCGTGCTCGGCGTGCTCAACAACGGGCTCGACCACGTCAACATCGACAGCTTCCTGAAGATCTTGATCCGCGGCCTGATCCTGCTCGCCGCGCTCGTGATCAACGTCTATGCGCAGCGGCTGCGCGCCAGGGCCGTCGACTAGATGTGGCCGCTACATCGCCGAGAGCGATTGCCGGCACAGCACATTCTGCAGCGAAGCCAAGCGGATTGGGCCATTGAGGATGATTTGAAGGATGGTGACATGGATATCCAAGCTCCCGGCCAGCAGATCTGATAGCCTGACTGCCTCGGTCAGACATGCTCGAGCCCAACCGGCGGCAATCGACCGTCGGCAAGAACCATAAGGAGAACCAATGAATACGCCTCTCCGCAGCGGTATTTTTCTCGCTCCGTTTCATGCCAAAGCTGACAATCCGACGCTGGCGATGGAACGTGATTTCGAGCTGCTGCAGCATCTCGACCGGCTGAACTACAGCGAGGCGTGGATCGGCGAGCATCACTCCGGCGGTGTCGAGATCATCGCCGCGCCCGATGTGTTCATTGCCGCGGCGGCCGAACGCACCAGGCACATCCGGCTTGGCACCGGCGTGACGTCGCTGCCGTATCATAACCCCTTCATGCTCGCGAGCCGCATCGTCCAGCTCGATCACATGACGCGTGGGCGCGCGATGTTCGGCGTCGGCCCCGGTGCGCTGGTGTACGACGCCACCAAGATCGGGATCGACGCCGGCGATCAGCGGCGCATGATGAATGAGGCGCTCGACGTCATCGTCGCGCTGTTCAAAGGCGAGACGGTCAGCAAGGAGACCAACTGGTTCAGGCTCTGCAATGCCAATCTGCAGCTTGCGCCCTACACCAAACCGATGATCGAGATGGCGGTCGCCAGCGCGCGCTCGCCGGTCGGCGCGATGGCGGCGGCGCGCCACGGCATCGGCATGCTGGCAATCGGCGGCGCGACGCCGACCTCGATCGCCCATCACACCGCGAACTGGAATCTCTACGAGACCGAGGCGCGCAAAGCCGGTCACGTGCCCGATCGCGCCAAGTGGCGCGTCGTGACGTTGATGCATATCGCCGAGACTCGCGAGCAGGCGAAGAAGAACGTCAAGTTCGGACTCAAGGCGTTCGCCGACTACTTCCGCGAGATCGCGACCTTCCCGATCATCCCGCCTGATGTGCCCGACGACTGCGACTGGCTGATCGAGACCGGCACCGCATGCATCGGCACGCCCGATGACGCGATCGCCTACATCGACGAGCTGCTGAAAGGCTCGGGCGGCTTCGGCGTGATCATGGAACTCGCCCATAACTGGGCCGATTGGGACGCGACCCGCCGCCACTACGAACTGATGGCACGCTACGTTCACGCCCATTTCCAGAAGAGCTTTGCGCCGCGCATCGAAGCTTACGCCGCGGCCGCGACCCAGCAGAAGGAGTTCGCCGGCCAGGCGGCGCAGGCGGTGCAGTCCGAGATCGACAAGCTGGCGGCGCTGCAGGCGAAGACGGACGCGACGAATTCATGAGCACAAGCCCTAGCTAGGCGAAATCCGGCTGCCATTGACGGCTTTCGCGGGCGGCGCTGGTGAGGGCGGCGATATCAGGAAAGGTGGCTGTCCCCACCAGCATTGCCCGCGCAAGCCGCAGGCTGCGCGCCTCGCAGACGGCCCGGGATCTCGTATCCTCGATCCACTCGAAGTCGATGTTGTGCGCGAGACCGAGGATGCGGCGAATGATCTTTGCGGCCGCAAAGCCCACGGTGTCGCGGAACAGCAGCGCCATGTAGGTCTGTCGCTCGACTTCAAGTCGCATCTCGCCGGCTTCGCCTGAGAACAGGGACACGGGATAGGCGTCGCCCTTGGCCTCCGTGCGCCAGAGTCCGAGAAATTTCCGGGCGAATTCCGTCCACACGCCCTCGACCGTCCCCAGCATCCATGCCTCGAATTCGTGCCGTTCGCCCGCCGAGCGCTCGTGGCCGGCCGAAGCCAGATAAGCCATGAGCAGGTTGGCGATGACGGCGCCGATGTCGAATCCCATCGGTCCGTAGAAAGCAAACTCCGGGTCGATCACCCGTGTCTCGCTCTCGGTCACCATGATCGAGCCGGTGTGGAGATCGCCATGGATCAGCGCTTCCGGATGGCTCAGGAATTTCAGCTTGAGCCGGGAGATCGCGACATGCGCATCGAGATCGTCGCGGAAGCGGGCGGCGGTGGCATCGAGCCAGGGCGAGGTCCAGCGGTTCTGCTCGGCCGCGCGATAGGGATCGGTGAAGATCAGATCCTCGGTGATCCTGCAGAGCGCGTGGTTGCCGGTGAATGCCGCGATGTGCTCCTTCTTCTCCGCTGCCGGCACGGCGAGGTCGGAGGTCAGGAACAGCGTGCGCGCCAGGAAGGTCGTGACGTCCTCGACAAAGCGCGGATAGACCTTGCCCGCGACCAGCCCCTTGCGCATGATGATGTGTGGCGTGAGCAGTTCCATCGCCGTCAGCGCCAGTGCCTCGTCGTGATGCAGCACGGCCGGCACCAGGCCCGGCGCAAGCCGCGCCTGATGGGTCAAGGCCAGATATTCATAGTGCGCCCGCGACAATGGCAGCGGCCAGCTCTCGCCGACCAATCGCACATAGGGCAATGCCTGCTTGACCGCGATGCCGTCGGCGGCACCCCTGACGATGAAAACGAGGTTCAAATTGCCGTCGCCGACCTCCTCGATGGACCAGGAATGCGGCGCGTCGCCCAGCCTCGCGGCAACCTTGGGAAACTGTGCGAGATAATCACGCAGCTCCGCTTCGCCCAGAATGCGATAGCCCGGTGGTTGCTGCAGCGCGGCCATGGCCCGGCACCCCTCAACGAAGCTAGAACGGCATCCCCATCAGTCGCGACAATCGCTCGATCGAGAGATAGCCGGCATTGTAGGCGAACATCGCAGTCGCAAAAACGATCGCGGAGATGATCGTGGTCCAGATCATCTTGCGTCCGAGCTGGGCCGCGATCGGAGCGCCGGGATCGGTGCCGGGTGCGCCGACACCGTCCTCATGCTGGCTGCGCACGCCGAACGGCAGGGTCACGAACAGCGTGACCCACCACAGCACGAAGTAGATGGCAAACCAGGTCGAGATGGTATAGGCCATGCCGCCACGCTCCCGGCTTCAGGCCTGCTCGATCTCGACAAGCGCGCCGGAGAAATCCTTCGGATGAAGGAACAGCACCGGCTTGCCATGCGCGCCGATCTTCGGCTCGCCATCGCCGAGCACGCGCGCGCCTTCGCCGATCAGGATGTCGCGCGAAGCGACGATATCGGCGACTTCGTAGCAGACGTGGTGGATGCCGCCGTCGGCATTTCGGTCCAGGAATTTCGCGATCGGCGATGTGTCGCCGAGCGGCTCGATGAATTCGATCTTGGTGTTGGGCAGGGTCACGAACACGGTGGTGACGCCATGCTCGGGCAGCGGCACCGCCTTGGAGATCTCGGCGCCGAACGCGGCGCCGTAGATCTTCGCGGCCTTCTCGGCATCCTTGACCGCGATCGCAACATGGTTGAGCCGGCCGAGCATCGTTGCCTCCCTGTAACTCTTGGCGCCGGCAGGCCGGCGCGAACTCACTACACTTCCAGCACGTGCACCAGGCAGAGCGGCTTCTTGCCCCACTGTTCATTCAGCGTCGACCGCACGGCCCGCCGCACCGATTCGGCCAGCGCATCCGGGTCACGCCGTCGCGCCCGCGGCAGGCCCTCGACCGTGGATACCACCACGTCGAACACGATATCGTCGAACGCCTCGCCGGCCGCATTCTTCTCGGGGGCGCCGACGAGATCAACCACGGGATCGTCGGCAAGCTCGCCTTTTTCGGTCATCGCAATCGCCACGAAGACGCAGCCGGCAAACCCCATCCGTCGTCGTTCGATCACCGCCCGCGACTTGGCGTCCTCGAGGATCGTGCCGTCCTTGTAGAGCCGCCCGGCCGGAAGCTCATCGATGATGCCAGGGTCGCCCGGTCCGAGCCGGACCAGGTCGCCATTGCGGCAGATGATCACCTTGGGCACGCCCGCGGCGCGCGCGAGCTGCGCATGCTCGGACAGATGCAGCGCCTCGCCATGCACGGGGATCAGGAGCTGCGGCCGCGTCCAGGCGATGATGTCGCGCAATTCGTCGCGGCGCGGATGGCCGGAGACATGAACGAGGTGGGTGCGATCGGTGATGACCTCGATGCCCTGCGTCACCAGCCCGTTGATGATGGCGCCGACCGCCTTCTCGTTGCCCGGAATGGTTCGCGAGGAGAAGATCACGCGATCGCCCTTGTTCAGCGTCACCAACGGGTGGTCGTCATTGGCGATCCGCGCCAGCGCTGCCCGCGGCTCACCCTGGCTGCCGGTGCACAGCGCCAGCACCTTGTCGGGCGGAAAGTGGCCGTAGAGATCTGGGCCGCGGAAGTTCTGCACGCCTTCGAGGTAGCCGGTCTCGCGCGCCACCCGCACCACCCGCTCCATGGCGCGGCCGACCACCACCACCTCGCGCTCGGCAGCCCTGGCGGCGTCGGCCACCGCCTTCAGGCGCGCGACGTTGGAGGCGAAGGTCGTGACTGCGACCCGCCCCCTGGCGTTCTTGACGAGTTCGACGATGGTGCGCCCGACCTCGGTTTCCGAGGGTGAGCGGCCGTCGCGCACCGCGTTGGTGGAATCGCCGATCAGCGCCAGGACGCCGGCGTCCCCGAGCTCCCGCAGCCGCCGCTCGTCCGTCGGCTGGCCGATCAGCGGGGTCGGGTCGATCTTCCAGTCCCCGGTGTGCAGCACCGTGCCGACCTCGGTATGGATCGCCAGCGCATGCGATTCCGGAATCGAATGCGCGACCGGAATGAACTCGACATTGAACGGGCCGACGTCGACGCGGCCACCGGACGGCACGACGGTTACCGGGATCTTCGGCGCGTTCGGCTCGGTCTCGCATTTGGCCTCGAACAGCGCTGCGCTGAATTTCGTCGCATAGATCGGGCATTTCAGCCGCGGCCAGAGATCGATGATGGCGCCGAAATGATCCTCATGCGCGTGCGTGAGCACCAGCCCGACCAGATTGTTGCGCTCCTTCTCCAGGAAGCCGATGTCCGGCATGATCAGGTCGATGCCGGGCAGATGTTCTTCGTCACCGAAGGAGACGCCGAGGTCGACGGCAAGCCAGGTCCGCTGGTGGCGGTTGCCCAGCCCATAGATCGACAGGTTCATGCCGATTTCGCCGACACCGCCGAGCGGCGCGAAAGTGAGCTCGTCCGGGCGCGCCATCAACGTGCTCCCGCGGAGGCTGCGGAGCCGAAATAGACGTCTCCCGCGGTGATCGGCATCAACCTGCCTGCCTTCGTCCGTAGCAGCAGGCAGCCCTGCGCGTCGATCGTCTCGAAGATGCCCTCGATTGTCGCGCCGTCCGACTTCACGGCGACAGGCTGACCGACGCCCACGGCGCGCTCCAACCACAGGCGCCTGATCTCGGCAAAGCCGCGCCCGTTGTCCCAGATCTCTAGATATTCGACCCAGCAGTCCGACAGCGCCGCAAACAGCTCCTCCGCACCAATCTGCACGCCAAGGGCGGCGAGGGACACCGCCGGCGTCGGCGTGCCCTCGGGTGCGGCGATGATGTTGGTGCCGATGCCGACGATAACGGCGAGCCGATCGCCGATCGCTTCGGCTTCCAGGGAGATGCCAACGAGCTTCCTGCCATTGGCAAGCACGTCATTGGGCCATTTGAGCTTGTAGTCGGGCGCGGCCGGGCCAAGACGCAGCGCGGCCTCGACACTCACCTTACGCAGGGCCGCAGCCTCCGACAGGCCCGCGGCAAAACCGAGGGTCGCCGCAACGGCCGGCGAAACATTCATCGTCTCGAGAATGCTGGCGGCGAGATTGCCGCGCGGTGCGATCCAGGCCCGCTGGCGGCGTCCGCGGCCCGCGGTCTGCTCCGACGTCACGAACCACATCGGCCCCCGCTCGCCGTCGCGGGCGCGCGCCATCGCCTCCACGTTTGTTGAGCCGACCTGGTCGAAGGCAGCGAGCTTGTAGCCCCCCGATGCAGCGCGTGGACCGAGCGTAAACGTCATCTAGAACAGCGATTTCGCGGCCGCGGTCGCGACGCTCACCAGCGGCCCCGGATAGACGAAGAACAGGAGGTTGAAGAGCCCGGCGACGGCGAGGACCGTGCGCAGCTCCAGCCGCATCGGTTCGATCCGCGCCAGCGGCTCGTCGAAATACATCACCTTGATGATGGAGAGATAATAGAACGCGCCGACGACGCTGGTGACGACACCAATGACGGCGAGCGTGAAGAGTCCCGCCTTGATCGCGGCAATGAAGACGTAGAACTTGGCAAAGAAGCCGGCGAGCGGCGGAATGCCGGCGAGCGAGAACAGGAGCATTGCGAAGAAGAAGGCGAGCAGCGGGTTGGTGCGCGACAGGCCTGCGAAATCGCTGATGTTCTCGACCGCCTGGCCGTTGCGCTTCATGGCGAGAATGATGGCGAAGGAGCCGAGCGTCATCGCGACATAGATCGCCAGATACAGCAGCACGCCCTGCGCGCCCTCGACCGTGCCGGCGGCAAGCCCCACCAGCGCGAATCCCATGTGGCCGATCGAGGAATAGGCCATCAGCCGCTTGATGTTCTTCTGGCCGATCGCGGCGAACGAGCCGAGCGCCATCGAGGCGATCGAGACGAAGACGACGATCTGCTGCCATTGCGCCATGATGCCGGGAAACGCGGTCAGCGTCACACGCGTGAACACCGCCAGTGCCGCGACCTTCGGCGCCGAGGCAAAGAAGGCGGTGACCGGCGTCGGCGCGCCCTCATAGACGTCCGGCGTCCACATGTGGAACGGCACCGCCGACACCTTGAAGCAGAGCCCGGCCAGCAGGAACACGATTCCGAACACGATGCCGACGCTGCCGGTCTTCGTCGCGGCCGCCACGCCGGCAAAGCTGATGGTGCCCGTGAAACCGTAGATCAGCGAGGCGCCGTAGAGCAGCATGCCCGACGACAGTGCGCCCAGCACGAAATATTTCAGGCCCGCCTCGGTCGACTTGACGTTGTCGCGGTTGCTTGCCGCGACCACGTAGAGTGCGAGCGACATCAGCTCCAGCCCGAGATAGAGCGCGATCAGGTCGCCGGCCGAGATCAGCACCATCATGCCGAGCGTCGAGAGCAGCACCAGGATCGGATATTCGAAGATCCGCCGGGACGGGTCGGACAGGAACTCGATCGACAGCACGAGAGTGGCGACCGAGCCGATCAGCGCCAGGATCTTCAGGAACTTGGCGAAGTCATCGATGATGAAGCTGCCGCCGAATGTCGAGACCTTGCCGGCCGGCAGCATCAGCTCCAACACGCCGGTCAGGATCAGCAGGCAGACGGCGAGGGTCGTGACCAGTCCGGTGGTGCCCTGCCCGCGATAGGCGCCCAGCATCAGCAGCGCCATGGCGCCCAGCGCGAGCACCAGCTCGGGCATCACCGGCATCAACAGGTAGCCTGCGGTCTCGAAGCTCATGGCGCGTCCTGCCCCGGTCGTGTCACTGCAATGCGGCGGCCTTCACGGCCGATATCGCGGTGGAATAATTGCTGACGAGCTGCTGCACCGAGGCCGCCGACATGTCGAGCACCGGCTTCGGATAGATCCCGAACAGGATCGTCAGTGCGACCAGCGGAAACAGCGTCAGGCATTCACGCAAGGTCATGTCCTTGATGGTCATCAGCGACGGCTTGACCAGCGCGCCGAAGATGATCTTGCGGTAGAGCCAGAGCGCATAGCACGCCGACAGGATCACGCCCGTGGTGGCGAAGAACGCGGTCGGGATCGAGACCTTGAAGGTGCCGAGCAGGGTCAGGAATTCGCCGATGAAGCCGGAGGTGCCGGGCAGGCCGACATTGGCCATGGTGAAGACCATGAAAACCATCGCATAGAGCGGCATCCGGTTGACGAGGCCGCCATAGGCCGCGATCTCGCGGGTATGCATACGGTCGTAGACGATGCCGACGCAGAGGAACAGCGCGCCCGACACGATGCCGTGCGAGATCATCTGGAACACGCCGCCGGCCACACCCTGCACGGTGCCGGCGAAGATGCCCATGGTGACGAAGCCCATGTGAGCGACCGACGAATAGGCGATCAGCTTCTTCATGTCCTCCTGCATCAACGCCACCAGCGAGGTGTAGATGATGGCGGTGACCGAGAGCGAATAGATCAGCGGCGCGAAGTCGTGCGAGGCGAGCGGGAACATCGGCAGCGAGAAGCGCAGGAAGCCGTAGCCGCCCATCTTCAGGAGAATCGCGGCCAGGATCACCGAGCCTGCGGTCGGCGCCTCGACATGCGCATCCGGCAGCCAGGTGTGGACCGGCCACATCGGCATCTTCACGGCAAACGACGCGAAGAACGCAAGCCAGGCCCAGGTCTGCAGGGACCGCGGCACCGCGGTATGCATCAGGGTCGGGATGTCCGTGGTATTGCCGTTCCAGTACAGCGCCATGATCGCGAGCAGCATCAAGACCGAGCCGAGCAGCGTGTAGAGGAAGAACTTGAAGGAGGCGTAGACCCGGCGCGGGCCGCCCCACACCCCGATGATCAGGAACATCGGGATCAGGCCACCCTCGAAGAACAGATAGAACAGCACGAGGTCGAGCGCGCAGAAGGTGCCGACCATCAGCGTTTCCAGGATCAGGAATGCCATCATGTATTCCGGCACGCGCTGTGTGATCGATTTCCAGCTCGCGATGATGCAGACCGGCATCAGAGCGGTGGTCAGGATCACGAAGGGCAGCGACACGCCGTCGACGCCCATGTGATAGGTGATGCCGGTCGCGAGCCACGAGCCCTTCTCGACGAACTGGAAGTCCGTCTGGGCCGGGTCGAAGTGCCAGACCAGCACCAGCGACACGGCGAAATCGATCAGCGTCGTCCACAGCGCGATCCAGCGCGCGTTGCGGTTCGCCGCCTCGTCGCCGCCGCGGGCGAGCAGGTAGACCAGCAGCGTGCCGACGACCGGCAGAAACCAGACGACGAAAATCACGGGCCAGGTTGTCATCTCACTGGCCTCCCGCGCCGAACATGAACCAGGTGATCAGACCGGCGACGCCGATCAGCATCGCGAAGGCATAGTGATAGAGATAGCCGGTCTGGATCTTGACCACGTTGCGGGTGACGTCGAGCACCCGCGCCGAGACGCCGTCCGGACCGAAGCCGTCGATGATGTAGCCGTCGCCGAACTTCCAGAGGAAACGACCGATCCATTTCGCCGGGCGCACGAAGATCAGGTCGTACAGCTCGTCGAAATACCATTTGTTGAGCAGGAACTGGTAGAGCATCGGCTGCTCGGCCGCGAGCTGCTCGGGGATGTAGGGTCGCCGGATGTAGAAGATGTAGGACACGAACGCGCCGATCACCATCATCACGAACGGCAGCGATCCCAGAGCCGCCGGCATCTTCTCCATGTCATCGAGAATGTGCGGGTTCATCTTCACCGATTCCCGGAAGAACTCCTCGACACCGTGGCCGACGAACAGCTCCCGGAACGGAAATCCCGAGAGGATCGAGCCGGCGGCGAGCACGCCGATCGGGATCAGCATCCACAGCGGGCTCTCATGCGCCGCCTCGTAATGCTCCCGGTCGTGCGGCTCGCCGAAGAAGGTCTTGAACATCAGCCGCCAGGAATAGAACGAGGTCAGGCCGGCGGCGACCACGGTGAGCACATAGGCGTAGGTCGAAACCGGATTCTGCGAGGCATAGGCGGATTCGATGATTGCATCCTTGGAGAAATAGCCGGCGAACAGCGGAAACCCGGTCAGCGCCAGTGTGCCGATGCACATCACCGCAAACGTATAGGGAATCCTGCGCCACAACCCGCCCATGTTGCGGATGTCCTGCTCGTGATGCATGGCGTAGATCACCGAACCCGAGCCCAGGAACAGCAGCGCCTTGAAGAAGGCGTGGGTGAACAGGTGGAACATGCCGACGGAGTAGGCGCCAGCCCCCATCGCCACGAACATGTAGCCGAGCTGCGAGCAGGTCGAATAGGCGACGATGCGCTTGATGTCGTTCTGGACGAGGCCGACGGTTGCGGCGAAGAATGCCGTGGTGGCACCGAAGAACATCACTACCGACTGCGCCGTGGGCGACAGCTCGAACAACGGCGACAGCCGCGCCACCATGAAGACGCCGGCGGTCACCATGGTCGCGGCATGGATCAGCGCCGAGACCGGGGTCGGACCTTCCATCGCGTCCGGCAGCCAGGTGTGCAGCAGGAATTGCGCCGATTTGCCCATCGCGCCCATGAACAGCAAGAGGCAGATCAGCGTCATCGCGTCGGCCTGCCAGCCCAGGAAATCGATGGTCTTGCCGGCAAGTCCCGGCGCGGCATGGAAGATGGTCTCCAGATCGATCGAGTTCATCATCATGAAGACGGCGAAGATGCCGAGTGCAAAGCCGAAATCGCCGACGCGGTTGACCACGAAGGCCTTGATCGCCGCTGCGTTCGCCGACGGCTTCTGGTACCAGAAGCCGATCAGCAGATAGCTCGCGAGGCCCACGCCCTCCCAGCCGAAGAAGAGCTGCGCCAGGTTGTCTGCGGTCACCAGCATCAGCATCGCGAAGGTGAACAGCGACAGGTAGCCGAAGAAGCGCGGGCGATACGGGTCCTCGTCCATGTAGCCGATCGAATAGAGATGCACGAGCGAGGACACGGTCGTGACCACGACCAGCATGACCGCCGTGAGCGTGTCGACCCGCAGCGCCCACGAGACCTGCAGGTCGCCGGAGAAGATCCAGGGGAACAGCGGAACCGTCGCATCGTGGTGCATGAAGCCGACATCGACCAGCGTCGCCCAGGACAGCGCGGCCGAAACGAACAGGAATCCCGTCGTGATCAGCTCGGCCGCGCGCGATCCGGCAGCCGCAGGCTCGGCCACATGATGATCGTCACGACCGTGATCGTCATGCGCGTCCGGCTCGTGGCTCGACGCGTGAATGACGCCGGCGTCCTCATTGACATCGGTGGTCCCGTGACCGTGACCGTCGCCGTGATGCTCGACGGTGTCGCCGCTCGGGCAACGCGCATGCGCGCCGAACAGCGAGATCAGGCCGGCCAGGATCGCGCCCAGGAGCGGCAGGAAGACGATTGCCTGAACCATGTTGGGGTCAGCCCTTCATCAGATTGACGTCCTCAACCGCGATCGAGCCGCGGTTGCGGAAATAGACCACGAGCACGGCAAGCCCGATCGCAGCCTCGGCGGCCGCCACAGTCAGTACCAGCAGCGCGAACACCTGGCCGACGATGTCGCCGAGGAAGGTCGAGAACGCGACCAGGTTGATGTTGACCGCGAGCAGGATCAGCTCGACCGACATCAGGATGATGATGATGTTCTTGCGATTGAGGAAGATGCCGAGAATGCCGAGCGTGAACAGGATCGCGCCGACCGCGAGATAGTGCCCAAGCCCGATGGTCATTGCACCCACTCCGCCGCGTCCGCATCCAGCAGCCCCTGCCCCACCGCCACCTTGCGCACGACGATGGCAAGCTCCGGCGTGCGCGCGTTCTGCACGTCGATATCCTGCCGTTTCACCTTCGCCTTGTGGCGCAGCGTCAGCACGATGGCGCCGATCATGGCGACCAACAACACCATGCCCGCGAGCTGGAAATAGTGGATGTATTTCGTGTAGAGCACGAGGCCGAGCGCCTCGGTGTTGCTGACATTGGCCGGGATCGCCGAGGTGATCGCCTTGGTGGTGCCGGGATTGATCACCCAGCCGCCGGCGACCAGGAGCAATTCCACCATGAACACGCCGCCGATCACGATGCCGATCGGCAGATATTCGATGAAGCCCTCGCGCAGCTCGGCGAAATCGACGTCGAGCATCATGATCACGAACAGGAACAGCACCGCGACCGCGCCGACATAGACCACGACCAGGATCATGGCCAGGAACTCGGCGCCCATCAGCACGAACAGGCCCGACGCGTTGACGAAGGCCAGGATCAGGAACAGCACCGAATGCACGGGATTGCGCGCCACGATCACCATGACGGCCGAGGCGACGCAGATGCCGGCGAACAGATAGAAGAACAGCGCGGGAAGGATCATCCCCTCACCTCACCGGTACGGCGCGTCGAGCTCGATCGCTTTCGCGATCTCGCGCTCCCAGCGGTCGCCGTTGGCGAGCAGCTTGGCCTTGTCATAATAGAGCTCCTCGCGCGTCTCGGTCGCGAACTCGAAGTTCGGACCCTCGACGATGGCGTCGACCGGACAGGCCTCCTGGCACAATCCGCAATAGATGCACTTCACCATGTCGATGTCGTAGCGCACCGTGCGGCGGGTGCCGTCGTTGCGGCGCGGGCCGGCCTCGATCGTGATCGCCTGCGCCGGGCAGATCGCCTCGCACAGCTTGCAGGCGATGCAGCGCTCCTCGCCGTTGGGATAGCGGCGCAGCGCGTGCTCGCCGCGAAAGCGCGGCGAGATCGGTCCCTTCTCGAACGGATAGTTCAGTGTCGGCTTCGGCTGGAAGAAATAGCGCATGGCGAGGAAGAACGCCGAGACGAATTCCGACAGCAGGAGCGAGCGGGCAGAGGTGTTGACACTCATGGCAACCTCATTTCGGCGCAATGTCGGCGAAGTGCAGCACGCCGGCGACCACGACCACCATCGCCAGCGACAGCGGCAAAAACACCTTCCAGCCCAGTCGCATCAGTTGGTCGTAGCGGTAGCGCGGCACGATCGCCTTGGCCATCGCGAACAGGAAGAACATGAAGAACAGTTTCAGCGCGAACCAGATCACGCCGGGGACCCAGGTGAACGGCGGCAGCGCCACCGGCGGCAGCCAGCCGCCGAGAAACAGGATGGTGGCCATCGCGCACATCGTGGTGATGGCGACATATTCGCCGAGCATGAAGAGGAGGTACGGCGTCGAGCCATATTCGACCATGAAGCCCGCGACCAGCTCGGATTCGGCTTCCACCAGATCGAACGGCGGCCGGTTGGTCTCGGCCAGGGCCGAGACGTAGAACACCACGAACATCGGCAACAGCGGCCAGACATACCAGTTCAGGATGGTGAGCTGCGGCAGGCCGATCAGGCCACCGAAGCCACGGGTATTCTGCGCTTCGACCACGGCCGACAGATTGAGCGAGCCGGCGCAGAGCAGCACGGTGATGATGACGAAGCCGATCGAGACCTCGTAGGACACCATCTGCGCCGCCGAACGCAGCGCGGCGAGGAACGGATATTTCGAGTTCGACGACCAGCCGGCCATGATGATGCCGTAGATCGACAGCGAGGAGATCGCGAAGATGTAGAGGACGCCGACATTGATGTCGGCGATCGCCCAGCCGAGATTGGTCGGGATCACCGCCCAGGCGGCGAGCGCCAGAACGCACGACACGAGGGGAGCGAGGAGAAAGACGCCCTTATTGGCGCCGGCCGGAATGATCGGCTCCTTCAGCACGAATTTCAAAAGGTCGGCGAAGGACTGGAGCAGGCCCCAGGGCCCGACGACGTTGGGCCCGCGCCTGATCTGCACCGCGGCCCAGATCTTGCGGTCGGCGAGCAGGATGTAGGCGATCGCGATCAGGAGCAGGACGAGCAGCAGCACGCTCTCCGCGACCATCACGATCAGCGGCCAGAGGAAACCGGTCCAGAATGTGCTTGCGAAGAATTCAGCCATCAGCTCACGCTCATTCCGCTGCCGTCAACAGGCGCCCCGAGGCGAGGCGCGAGCATTCCGCCATCACCGCCGATGCCCGCGCGATCGGGTTGGTCAGATAGAAATCCTCGACCGTCGATCTGAACGGCCCCTTCTCGACGCTGCCGCCTTTGCCCGCAAGGGTCTTGAGATCGGCCGGATTGCCCGCCTCGATCTGATCGACGCGCATCAGATGCGGCACCACCTTGAAGATCGCAGCGCGTAGCGCGCCGAGCGAATCGTAGGGCAGCTTCTTGCCGAGCGTCTCCGACAATGCGCGGATGATCGCCCAGTCCTCGCGCGCCTCACCCGGCGGGAACGCCGCGCGGCCGGCGATCTGCACCCGGCCCTCGGTGTTGACATAGATGCCGGATTTCTCGGTGTAGGCCGCGCCGGGCAGAATGACGTCGGCGCGATGCGCGCCGCGGTCGCCATGCGTACCGATATAGACCACGAAGGTGTCGTCCGGCACCTTGATCTCGTCGGCGCCGAGCAGGAACAGCACGTCCAGCGTGCCGAACGTCATCATCTGCGCCGCGGTCAGACCGCCAACCCCCGGCGCGAAGCCGATGTCGAGCGCGCCGACCCGCGAGGCGGTGTCCTGCAGCACGGCAAAGCCGTTCCAGCCGTCCTTGACCGCGCCGAGGTCAAGCGCAAGCTTGGCCGCGAGCGCCAGCGCTGCCGCGCCGTCGTGCCGCCCGGCTACGCTGGAGCCCACCAGCACGATCGGATGCTTGGCGCTCCGCAGCACGTCGGCGAACGCGCCCTTGCCGCCGGCAAGCTCGCCGAGCGAGTCGGCGCCCGCGCCGAGATAATCGTAGTCATAGGTGAGATCGGCCCTGGCGCCGATCACGCCGATATTGAGCTGGCCCGTACGCCAGCGCTTGCGGATGCGCGCGTTGAGCACGGCGGCTTCCACGCGCGGATTGGAGCCGATGATCAGCAGCGCATCGGCCTGGTCGATGCCGGCAATGGTCGGATTGAAGATGTAGGAGGCGCGGCCCGCCTTGGCGTCGAAGGCGTCGGCGCCCTGCACGGCCAGGTTCGCCGAGCCGCATTTGGCGAGCAGCTCCTTCAGCGCGAACATCTCTTCGACTGCCGCGAGATCCCCCGCAATCGCGCCGATCCGCTTACCGTCGATGCGGCCGGCCTTCGCCGCGATCGCCGCGAAGGCCTCCTGCCACGTCGCTGCCCGCAGCTTGCCGTTCGCACGGATATAGGGCCGGTCCAGCCGCTGCGTGCGCAGGCCATCGACGACATGGCGGGTCTTGTCGGATATCCACTCCTCGTTCACGGCCTCGTTGAGCCGGGGCAGGATCCGCATCACCTCGCGGCCGCGGCTGTCGACGCGGATCGCGGAGCCGACGCCGTCCATGACGTCGACCGACTGGGTCTTGCCAAGCTCCCAGGGGCGCGCCGCGAAGGCGTAGGGTTTCGAGGTCAGCGCGCCGACCGGGCAGATGTCGACCAGGTTGCCTTGCAGCTCCGAGGTCAAGGCATGTTCGAGATAGGTCGTGATCTCCATGTCCTCGCCGCGGCCGGTCGCGCCCATTTCCGGCGCGCCGCAGATCTCGGCGGAGAAGCGGACGCAGCGCGTGCACTGGATGCAGCGGTTCATCGAGGTCTTGACCAGCGCGCCGAGGTACTTGTCCTCGACCGCGCGCTTGTTCTCGGCGAAGCGGCTGGTATCGACGCCGTAGCCCATCGCCTGGTCCTGCAGGTCGCATTCGCCGCCCTGGTCGCAGATCGGGCAGTCCAGCGGATGGTTGATGAGCAGGAACTCCATCACGCCTTCGCGGGCCTTCTTGACCATCGGCGAACGCGTCGAAATTTCCGGCGGCTCGCCCTTCGGCCCCGGCCGGCAGTCGCGCACGCCCCAGGCGCAGCTCGCGACCGGCTTCGGCCCGCCCTTCACCTCGACCAGGCACATCCGGCAATTGCCGGCGATCGACAGCCGCTCATGGTAGCAGAAGCGCGGAATCTCGGCGCCCGCAGCCTCGCACGCCTGCAGCAGCGTGTACTCCGCGGGAACATCGATCTCCTTGCCGTCGATGATGAGCTTTGTCATTTGCCCTACTCCGCCGCCGCCATCTGGACGGGATCGCGGACGCCGGCATCGTCGATGTCGGCCTTGTGCGAATACTGGTCGATCCTTGCTTCGATCTCGTGACGGAAATGCGCGATCAGACCCTGGATCGGCCAAGCCGCGGCGTCGCCGAGCGCGCAGATGGTGTGGCCCTCGACCTGCTTCGTCACTTCCAGCAGCATGTCGATCTCGCGCTTGTGCGCGCGGCCCTCGGCCATGCGGGACAACACCCGCCACATCCATCCCGTTCCTTCCCGGCATGGCGTGCACTGGCCGCAGCTCTCGTGCTTGTAGAAATAGGAGATCCGCGCGATCGCCCGGATCAGGTCGGTCGACTTGTCCATGACGATGACGGCCGCGGTTCCGAGCCCGGAACGGAGCTTGCCGAGGCTGTCGAAATCCATCGGCGTGTCGATGATCTGCTCCGCCGGCACCATGCGCACCGATGAGCCGCCGGGAATCACCGCCTTCAGATTGTTCCAGCCGCCGCGGATGCCGCCGCAATGCCGCTCGATCAATTCGCGGAACGGAATCCCCATCGCCTCTTCGACATTGCAGGGCCGCTCGACATGGCCGGAGATGCAGAACAGTTTCGTCCCCACATTGTTGGGCCGGCCGATCGCCGAGAACCACGCAGCTCCCCGCCGCAGGATGTCGGGCGCCACCGCGATCGATTCGACATTGTTGACCGTGGTCGGGCAGCCGAACAGGCCGACATTGGCCGGGAACGGCGGCTTCAATCGCGGCTGGCCCTTCTTGCCTTCGAGGCTTTCCAGCAGCGCGGTCTCCTCGCCACAGATATAGGCGCCGGCGCCGTGGGTGACGTAGAGGTCGAACGGCCAACCGTTGACGTTGTCCTTGCCGATCAGCTTGGCCTCATAGGCCTGATCGACCGCGGCCTGCAGGTGCTCGCGCTCGCGGATGAACTCGCCGCGGACATAGATGTAGCAGGCATGCGCGCCCATCGCGAAGCTCGCGAGCAGGCAGCCTTCGACCAGCAGATGCGGGTCGTGCCGCATGATCTCGCGGTCCTTGCAGGTGCCCGGCTCGGACTCGTCGGCATTGACCACGAGATAGCTTGGCCGGCCGTCCTTGGATTCCTTCGGCATGAACGACCATTTCAGGCCGGTCGCGAAACCCGCGCCGCCACGGCCACGCAGGCCGGACGACTTCACCTCGTTGATGATCCAGTCGCGGCCCTTGTCGATGATGGCCTTGGTGCCGTCCCAGGCGCCGCGCTTGCGTGCGCCTTCGAGCCCCCAATCGTGGAAGCCGTACAGATTCTTGAAGATGCGATCCTTGTCGTCGAGCATGTCAGAACGCTTTTCGATCAACGGTTGGATGGGCGCATTTGGCCATCAGGTCGCCTCCTTCAGGGTGGTGGGCCCGGTGATGGGCGCGGAGAACTGGCGGCCGTTCTGCGGTCCGGGTCTTGGCGGCTCGCCGGCAGCGAAACCGTCCAGCACCCGGCCGAAACTTTCCTTGGTGAGGTCCTCATAGGTATCCTTCCAGATCAAGACCATCGGCGCGTTGACGCAGGCGCCGAGGCACTCGACCTCCTCCCAGCTGAAATCGCCGTCCTTGGAGAGGTGGAATGGGTCGTGATGGATGCGGCTCTGGCACACCTCGATCAGGTCGGCCGCACCGCGCAGCCGGCACGGCGTGGTGCCGCAGACCTGGACATGGGCCTTCCTGCCGACCGGCTGGAGCTGGAACATCGTATAGAAGGTCGCGATCTCCAGCATGCGGATGTAGGGCATCTCCAGAAGATCCGCGACCGTGCGGATCGCGGCTTCCGACACCCAGCCCTCGTTCTGCTCCTGCACCCGCCACAGAATCGCAATCGCCGCCGAGGCCTGCCGGCCGGGCGGGTATTTCGCGATCTCGTTCTTGGCCCAGTCCAGGTTCTCGTCCGAAAACGCGAAGCTGGCGGGCTGCAATTCCTTCGGGGCAAGGCGGCGGACGGACATTTGGCTTCAGTCTCTCATTGCATGCGGCGCGTGATACCGGCGTTCAGCGCGCTGATGCGGCTTTGCCAGAACGCGCTCGCGGTGCCAAACACATTGTAGCCGATGTGGCTGGAAACCTTGATACGGTCGAGGATCGACAGCTCGGTCACCGTTTCCATCCGGCCGGAGCGGGGGTCGTGGACGATCAGCGCGAGCGGCGTCCTCTCCAGGATGTAGCGCGACACCGTGTGGTTGGGATCGTTGCCGTGCTCCTCGCACAGGATGACGCTGTCGGTCTGCAACAGCCCCGCACCGCCCTTGATCGCCTCGATCTCCACGCCCTCGACGTCGAGCTTGATCAGGTATTTCCCGGTTTCCGCGACCTTGCCGTCCTCGACGAGGTTGTCGAGCGTGATGACGGGCACTTCCTCACCGCAGCCGCCTGCGCCGCCGGCAATGCTGAACGCCTCATGCTTGGTGCCGGAAAGATGCGCGGTCCCCCTGCCCGAACCGATCGCGCACTGCATCGTCTCGAAGCGGCCGCCATTGACGCGGGCATTGTAGGCGAGCTTGGCAAAATTCTGCGACGACGGCTCGATCGCGATCGCCCGATGCGCGCCAAATGGCGCGCTCGAGACCAGCACCGACCAGTAGCCGTAATTGGCGCCGCAATCGATGAAGGTGTAGTCGACGTCCATGGCGTGGCGGAACAGGAGCTCGAGCTCGTCCTCGTAGTGATAGGAACGGTCGAGCAGCTTGCTCCAATAGCCGTCGCCATAGGGAAACTCGAAGATCGCATCGTCGTTGAGCTTGATCGCGATGTTGCGCTCCGGCAGCGTCTTGCGCAGCAGGTTGGCGCAACCGATATAGCCACGATGCGAGAAGGGCGACGAGATTTTCGAGCCGGTCGCCAGCGCCAGCGCAGCCGTCCGCTCCCAGAGGTTGGCCCCTTCCAGGGCGCCCGAGGCGCGGTCGAACTGGATGGGCGGGCCCGCCGTCACCGATCGACCTCTCCGAACACGATATCGAGCGAGCCGAGGATCGCCGAGACGTCGGCGAGCAGATGGCCCCTGCAGATGAAGTCCATCGCCTGCAGATGCGCGAAGCCCGGCGCGCGGATCTTGCACTTGTAGGGCCGGTTGCTGCCGTCGGCGACCAGATAGACGCCGAACTCGCCCTTCGGCGCCTCGACCGCGGCATAGATCTCGCCCTCGGGCACGTGCACGCCCTCGGTGTAGAGCTTGAAGTGATGGATCAGCGCCTCCATCGAGCGCTTCATCTCGCCGCGGCGCGGCGGCGCGATCTTGTTGTCGGCGACGACGACTGCCCCCTGCCCGTCCGGCGCGCGCAGCTTCGCGATGCACTGCTTCATGATGCGCACGGACTGGCGCATCTCCTCCATCCGGATCAGATAGCGGTCGAAGCAGTCGCCGTTCTTGCCGATCGGGATGTCGAAATCCATCTCGGCGTAGCATTCGTAGGGCTGCGCCTTGCGCAGATCCCAGGCCGCGCCGGAGCCGCGCACCATCACGCCGGAGAAGCCCCATTCCCACGCCTGCTTCAGCGTCACCACGCCGATGTCGACGTTGCGCTGCTTGAAGATGCGGTTGCCGGTGAGGAGGCGGTCGAGGTCGTCCACCACCTTCAGGAATGGATCGCAGAACGCCTCGATATCATCGATCAGCTTCGGCGGCAGGTCCTGGTGCACGCCGCCGATGCGGAAATAGGCCGCATGCATGCGCGAGCCCGAGGCGCGCTCGTAGAACACCATCAGCTTTTCGCGCTCTTCGAAGCCCCAGAGCGGCGGCGTCAGCGCGCCGACGTCCATCGCCTGGGTGGTGACGTTGAGCAGATGCGACAACAGCCGGCCGATCTCGCAATAGAGCACGCGGATCAACTGGCCGCGGCGCGGCACCTCGATGCCGAGCAGCTTTTCCGCCGCGAGACAGAATGCATGCTCCTGGTTCATCGGCGCGACATAGTCGAGCCGGTCGAAATAGGGAATCGCCTGTAGATAGGTCTTGTGCTCGATCAGCTTCTCGGTGCCGCGATGAAGCAGCCCGATATGAGGATCAACGCGCTCCACGACTTCGCCGTCCAATTCCAGCACGAGACGCAGCACGCCGTGCGCCGCCGGATGCTGCGGCCCGAAGTTGATCGTGAAATTGCGGAGGCCAGGGCTTTGCTCGTTCATGGTCAAGCCTTCGGTGGCGCTTTCTCATCCCCGGGCAGCGGATAGTCGGCCCCTTCCCATGGCGAGAGAAAATCAAATTTGCGGAATTCCTGATTAAGTCGCACGGGCTCGTACAGCACCCGCTTCTCCTGGTCGTCGTAGCGTACCTCGACGAAGCCGGTGAGCGGAAAATCCTTGCGCAGCGGATGGCCCTCGAAGCCGTAGTCGGTGAGAAGCCGCCGCATGTCGGGATGACCGACGAAGATCACGCCATACAGATCGTAGGTCTCGCGCTCGAACCAGTCGGCGCCGGGAAACACCTCGATGATCGAGGGCACTTGCGTGGTCTCGTCGGCTTCCGCGCGCAACCGAATGCGCGTGTTCAGTGTCGGCGACAAGAGGTGGTAGACCACGTCGAAGCGCTTTTCGCGGCTTGGGTAGTCGACTGCGGTGATGTCGATGATGCTGACGAAGCGCAAGGACGGATCGTCGCGCAGATAGGTCACGACATCGACGATCGCCTCAGGCTGCACCGTGACGGTGAGCTGGTCGAACGCCACCGCAAAGGCGCTTGCCTTGCCGGACAGCGCGCCGACGATCTTCTCTCCGAGGCCGGTCAGGGTTTCCTTGCTCGCCATCCATCAATCCACAATAAACAAACGTGCGCCCTTGTCAGTGCGCGAACGATGCGCCTCGGCTCCGTCCGCGACCTGGTAACTCATGCCCGGCGTCAACGTGAACGATCGCCCGT
>NZ_JAFAVV010000493.1 GCF_019242285.1 Bradyrhizobium sp. | reverse complement strand
CGGGGCGACGTGCCGCATCGTCTCCGGCCTCACGCCGAGGCCGGTCGCGGCGAGATCAAGGTAGCGGGTATTCCAAAGGATGACGGCGGCGACCACGAGGTTAAGGCCCGAGGCGCGATAGGCCTGGTTTTCGAATGTCCGGTCCCGCAGCTCACCGAGCTGGCAGAAGAAGACTGCGCGGGCCAGGGAGTTTCGGGCCTCGCCCTTGTTCAGTCCCGCCTGGGATCGCCGGCGAAGATCGATGTCGCGCAGCCAGTTGAGCATTATGTGGAATCAGGCTGACAAGAGGAAAAGGAGGGTTGGCTGGCGATCTCGCGCGGGGTTGGCCCGGCGGGGGTTGGGATGTCGGCGAGATTGTCGAGCAGGCTGCCCAGCGCTTGCCGATCCTGCTCGACAGCCGCGCGCTCGGCGTCGGTCAGCGGGATCAGCGCCAATCTCCGGTCGATATCCGACTTTGCCTCGAGCAATTGGGCTCTGGCGCTCGGCTTGGGGATATAGAAGTCGCAGCGGGCACAGGCCATCCGATGCGGGCACTGCTCGAAAAAGGTGTAGCTGCAGTAGCCGTGGCCAAGGTCGTAGAGCTGCCAGGGCTCACCCGCGGCTGCCGTTCCGTCCAGAACCGCCCCGCGATCGATCAGCACCTCGATCGTGCGCACGTTGCGAGCGAAATAACCCGCATCGGTATAGGCCTTGGTCAGCGTGTTCGGCGTGATCTGGGCGTAGTGCTGGGTCGTCTCGGGCGAGCGGTGGCCGAGCCAGGCCTGCAGCTCGAACAGGGTCATTGGCTCCTTGGCGTTGTAAAGTTGGCTGGCGATGGTCGCTCGCGCGCGATGGCTGGTGATGCGGCCGCGGACATCGCTGGGCGAGATGCCCGCCTTGCGGCAGAGCATCGGGATGACCGTGGCGTTGATATACGTCTTGGCCACCGGAATGCCGCGGCAAGCGAACAGCAGGTCCACCGCCTCGCCGGTTTTGCGGTCGGTCATGCGTGGCTGCGCGGGCCGTACGGCCTCCCAGGCCTCGATGGCTCGGCCGAGCACGGGATCGACGGGCTTGGTGAAGGCAGTGCCGGTTTTGTGGACCGGAATGTCGAGCAGGCACACCGGCTCCGAGGCGGGATCGCCGTCGCCGTGCTGCCAGCGGACGCAGCCGACGCGCAGGCGCGCGATCTCGTCGCTGCGCTGGGCGGCGAACAGCCAGGTCAGCGCGAGCGCGTGCACGAGATCGAGTGGATAGGCACGGATGCCGGCGGCCGCGAGATCATCGGCGTTGAGGTTCAGCCCGGCCCACAGGATCTTGGCCCAGGCATCGTCGGCGATGACGCGCGGCTTGAGGCCGAGCAAGGCGCGCACGCTGCGCGGCGTGGCCAGCGCGGTCTTGGGGTCGAAGCGCCGTGGGCACCAGCCCCACTCCTGGCAGTCGCGAAAGAACGTGCGCGTCACCGTCGTGTAGCTGGCCATGGTCGTGGGCGCGAGGCGGCGCCCGAGGCGCTCGGCGAGGCCGGCCCGGCGCTGCGCGAAGTCGCCGATGCTCGTGCGCGTCACCCGCGCGACCCAGGCGGCGCAGGTTTCGCGCGTCCAGTCCGCCGGCGAGACGACCCCGGGCTGTGACACTGCGAGCCATCGACCGGCCATGACGAGAATGCTGCGGTACTCGCGCCGCACCTCCGGTGTGAGGGTCGAGGTCGCGAACCAACGATCGACCGAGGCGACCCACTCTGAAGGCGCGCCTTGCACCGGCATCTGTCGTCCCCTCGTGGGCGCGACCGGCGGCGAGGCAAACCCCATCTCGGCAACGGCGCGGTGGACGGCGTGGAACGGACGCCGGCGCCGGCCCAGGCGGGGGTCGTCCCGCAAGCGCCGAAACACATCATCCGTCAGATCCTCGAGCCGTGCGCTGCGGTTGACGAGGAGCAGCTGCGCCATGAAGGTCCGGATGAGCAGGTCGGTGCGCGCCGAGCGGTAGCCCCAACTCTCCAGCCTGGCCGCGATACGCTCCTGGGCGTGCGCCATCGTCTCGCGACCGAACACGCGCCAGGCAAGCGCGAGGCGGTTGAAGCCGCCAAGGCGATGCAGCGCATCGAAGCCGCAGAGCAGAAATCCGTAGGCGACGTAGGGGCGCACGGTCTGATCGACCCACTCGGGCCACGGTCGCGCAAAGGCGTGCCGGTCCTGCCCGATCAGCCGCACCCAGGCCTCCTCCGGCCAGCCCCAGTAAGCGGCGCCCTCCTCCGCGCACCGGGACAACACGAGGCCGGCCGCGTCCAGTGCCGAGCGGCGGTGGAGCGTGGTATCGGGCCGGTGCATGAAGCGCTGCGCGGCGTCGAGCGGGGCCAGCAGGCGCCCGATGACACCCCATTCCGACAATGTCTGGTCGTGGCCGCGCCGCCGGCGAAGCTGCCAGCCCAGGGAGGCCAGCGCCTGCCGCTCGTCTGGTGAGAGCGACGGGCTACGGTCGAAGCCGGAGACATCGACGAGCGTCGCCGACATGGTCATGCGTGGCCAGCCGGCTCAGCCCCGGCCAGCATGGCGACCCGCCAGTCATGGATCTGCGCCATGCCGCGCGCGAGTTTGCCGGCGAGTTCGCGACCGGAGAGGTGGACGTACTGCATCGTCGTCGCTGGGTCGCGATGCCCGGCGAAAGTGGCGATCGCGTGCAGCTCCCACCCAGCCCGCGCAAGGTCGGTCAGGCAGAGATGGCGTAAGGTGTGCGTGCCGAAGCGCGGCACGCCGGCGGCGAGCGCGATCCGGCGCACGACCTTGGACCAGGTCCAGGGCGTCAGCAGCTGCGCGTGGTTGCGCCGCGACTCCGACAGGAACAGCGGGCCGCGCGCCCGGCTGATTGTGGCCCGATGCGCGAGGTAGGCGCGCAGCAACTCGCCACCCACAGCCGAGTACGGCACCACGCGCTCACGCCGGCCCTTGGTGGTCTCCGCCCGCACGCGCAAGAGCCGGTGTCCGGGATCGAGGTCGTCGGTGCGCAGGCTGCACAGCTCCTCGCGCCGCAGCCCTGCGTCGTAGCCGAGGGCGAGCATGGTGCGGTTGCGGATCGGCTCGTGCCGCGCCGTCTCCAGGATCGCGCGCCAGTCCGTCTCGTCCGGGATCCAGGGCAACCGGGTCTGGCGCGGGACCAGACCTCGCCGGTTGCCGCTACCTATGCGGGCGTTCGGTGCGTAGCGCCCGCGGCCGACCGGGTTGCTGTCGCGCAGACCATCCTCGACCAGGTGGTCGTAGAACAAGCGGACGGCCGTGAGTCGCTGCTGCACCGTGGCGTTCGACAGACAAGGACGACCGGAGGAGGAAGGAGCAGCGCCGCCGTGGCGCGACGGGCGCTCGGTCAGGTGGCGGACGAAGCGGGCGACGTGCTCGCGCCCGGCCAAGCGCGAATCGATCCCGAGCGCGGCGCCAAACGCCAGGTACTCGGCGAGGCCGCGGGCATAGGCGTCGAGGGTGCGCGGGGCGACGCCGAGATCCGCCCGCATGACCAGCCACGCGAGCGCGGGCGGTGCAGTGGCCAGGACTGGCCAGCGCTCCTGCAGCGACGCTGTGGTTGTGGCCACGCTCTCTCCCAAGGCCGGCGACTCCGAACGAGGTTTGATTCCAAGTAACATATAAATAATTAGAGTGTTCTTGATTGCCGCGGCAGATCACCGAGTGGATGTGCGCCCGCATCCGCGACCAATCCCCTGGCCGGGGTTTGCGCGCGAAGCCGGTCCATAGGTTGAAGAATTCTCCGTCGCGAGGGAGCTCCACGCCGGGGCGGAACGTGACCCCACCGATATACTGCCGGCGCTGCGGACTCGTGAGCCAGACCTGGGACGCGGGCTTGAGGACAGGGTCGCCGTTGTCGTCAAACCCGACCGGAACGAGTCGGTTCATATAGAGTTTGTGGAAGTCGGCGAAACTGATCCGCTCGAACCGGTCACGGCT
>NZ_JAFAVV010000375.1 GCF_019242285.1 Bradyrhizobium sp. | reverse complement strand
ATCCATTCGGTGCAGAGCAATGGCCGGCCCCATTGCCTCAGCTGCGCGACGCGCGCCTCGAACTCCTCCGGCCAGCCGTAATCGTGGAAGCTGATGATGTCCGATTGGGTGAGCTGGGTGCGCTGGATCGGCGTCAGCTTGGCGGCGGGCGTCCAGTCGCTTCCCGACCAGATGCCGCTGGTGAGCGGCTGAGTAGGATGCCGGCTGCGCGCCCAGGCGAAGATCTGCGGCAGAAGATGCTCGATGCGAGCGAGCTCGCGCTTCTGCACCGAGGGATCCTCGTAGCTGCCCCCGCCGTCATTGTCCGGTTCGTTCCACAGGTCCCAGGCGAGCACCCTCTGGTCGTTCGCGAAGCTGCCGACGACGTCCTCGACATAGGCCCGGAAGCGCGTGTCGTTCGCCGGATCGAGCAGGTCGGCGCGGCCGGGGCTCTGCACCCATCCGCTATTGTGGACGCCCGGGATCGGCGGCCGCTGCGGGCCGAGCTTCGGGTCCGGGTCCCAGCAGCTGTCGAACAGGACGAAGACCGGCCGGATGCCGTGCCTCGCCGCAATGCCGAGGAAGCGGTCGATGCGCTGCCTGAAACCGGCCGGATCCTGCTTCCAGGCGAGGTCGTGGAGGAACACGCGCATCGTGTTCATGCGGAATTGCTCCGCCCAGCCCAGCTCGCGATCGATCTCGGCCGGATCGAAGCTCGTCGCCTGCCACATCTCCAGCTGGTTGATCGCGTCCGCGGGAATGTAATTGGCTCCCGTCAGCCAAGGCTGGTGCGCATACCAATCCTGTGCTTGCGCCGCCGACCATCGTTCCGCCGATGCCGTGACGATCTTCTGCTGCGCGGCGGCTGGGACGGGAAGGGGCGCCGCCAGCGCGGCCAGGGCGGCGACGAGGCGAATGGGCGTCATCCGGGTCTCCTCAGCGCGCCGGCACGGTCGAGAAGCGCCAGACGATGACATTGCGGTAGGTCCGCCCGGGTTCTAGCCGGATCGAGCCGAATTCCGGGTGGTTGGGCGTGTCCGGGAACATCTGCGGCTCGAGCACGATCGCATCGCCCATCCGGTAGATTTTCCCCGCCTTGCCGACCGTGGTCGCGTCGAGGAAATTGCCGGAATAGAATTGCAGCCCCGGCTGGTTGGTATGGAGCTCCATCACCCGGCCGCTCCTTGGCGATTCGACCCGCGCGGCGAGCCGCACGCCCTCGCCTGCCGGCAGACAGTAATTGTGGTCGTAGCCGCGCCCGCGCCGCAACTGCTCGTCATCGCCGCGGATGCGCGAGCCGATCGCGTGCAACTGGCGAAAATCGAACGGGGTGTCGGAAACGGGATGCGGCGGGCCCGGCAGCGGGATCGAGGTCGCGTCGGTGGCGAGGAAATGCTCGGCGACGATGCGGATGCGATGATCGAGGATCTGGCTTTCCGACAGCGCGCCGTCGAGATTGAAGAAGCTGTGATTGGTGAGATTGATGACGGTCGGACGATCGGTGGTCGCCTCGAGCGTCAGCGAAAGCTCAGCCGGACCTGTGATCCGATAAGTCGCGCGCGCCTCGACCCGTCCGGGAAAGCCGCGCTCGCCATCAGCGCTGGTATACGCCATCACCACGGCCGGCTCCGGCGTCTCCCTGACCTCGACGATGCGCCACAGCTTGCGGTCAAAGCCGTCATTGCCGCCATGGAGCATGTTGGGTCCGTTGTTGGTGTCGAGCTTGATGGTCGCGCCATCCAGCATGAACTGCCCGCCGGCGATCCGGTTGGCATAACGGCCGACGGTGGCGCCCAGAAATTTGCGCTGGGCGAGATATTCGTCGAACGTGTCGTGTCCGAGCACGACGTCGTCGCTACGTCCGTTGCGATCGGGCACGTGCAGCGTATGCAGCACCGCGCCATAGGGGATGATGCCGGCTTCAAACCCTTCCGCGCCGCGCAGCACGATGCGCTCGACCTCGTTGCCGTCAGGCATCCTGCCGAAGGATGCACGCTCGACTTTGGGCTTGCTTGCTGCATTCATGATCAGAACTCGAAAGCTTCGACGTTGTAGCGCCGCCCCAGCAGAAAGGCATCCGCGACGATCTGCAATGGTGCGAGGTCGACATCGCACTCGCCGTTCGACGTCAGCTCGACAAAGCGGCGATAGAGCGCGGGATATTCCTCCTTCGCCGCATCGATCACGACCTTGTCGCCGTCGCTCATTTTGGCACCTCCGCCGGACATCAGAAGCGGGCCGCGATCGGTCTCGATGCGGATGTCCCAGGTCTGCGGCGGTGGCGGACGGAAATCGAGCTCCACCTTGATCGGCAGCCCGGCTGCATCGGCCATGTCCATCTCGACGACAATCGGCGCTTCGCGATTGGCGGGAAAGCCGAGCTCGGCGCGGGTGACGAATACGGGCCGCGGCAGGATGCGGGTCAGGATCGAGAGCGCGTTGATGCCCGGATCGAACACGCCGAAACCACCGGCTGCGAAAATCCAGTCCTGACCGGGATGCCAGACGCGCACGTCTTCTTTCCAGGTGATGGTGACCTGCTTGATCTTGCGATCCGCCAGCAGCCTCCGCGCCGGCTCGACCGC
>NZ_JAFAVV010000352.1 GCF_019242285.1 Bradyrhizobium sp. | reverse complement strand
GGCGCTGGATATCCGCGAGCGCCGAAGGCCGCGGCACGATGGTGCGGTTGCTGGCGAGCGGCCGCCGGTTGCGAAAATCGAGCAAGGCCGCGATGCCGCCCGGCGCCACCAGCACGATCAGGAGCAGCAGCGCCGCATAGAGGAAGGTCGACCACGCCGCCAGGGGCGCCGCGATCTCCGGCAGCACGGTGAGGATCATGGTGCCGAGCAACGGCCCGAGGATCGAGCCGCGGCCGCCGATCAGGATCGCGATGAAGAACAGCACCGAGAGGTCGAACGTAAAGGCGTCCGGCGTGATGTAGGTCTGCAGGGAGGCGAACAGGCCGCCGGCGACCGCCGCCAGCGCGCCCGCGAGCAGGAAGATCGAGATCAGGAGTTTCGGCTTGAAGATGCCGGTGGCTTCAGCCGCGACCTCGGCGTCGCGCAGCGCGATCAGCGATCGGCCGAAGCGGCTGTGGGCGACGTTGGCGCTCATCCAGGTGGTGAAGGCGGCAAAGCCGACGCAGAGGAAATAGAATCCCCAGGCCGAATTGAACGGCGCGGGAAATTCCGGACCGGGGATGCCGATGCCGCCGCCGGTGACGCTCTGCCACGCCAGCGCGATCTGGGTGACGATGGTGGCAAAACCGAGCGTCGACATCGCGAAATAGAAGGTGCGCAGCCGCAGCGCCGGCAGACCGACGATCACGCCGAACACGGCGCCGACGATCGCCGCGACGCCCAGCGCCGCAAACACCGGCAGCGGCGGCATGACGTTGCCCGCGACCAGCACGCTCGTGGTGTAGGCGCCGAGCGTGAGCAGCGCGACATAGCCGATCGCCAGATGCCCGGCAAAGCCGACTACGAGGTTGAGGCCGGACACCAGCACCCAGTAGATCGCCATCCGCGTGCCGATCAGCGCCCAATAGTCGTTGCTGACCAGCGGCAGGATCAGCGCAATCAGGAGGATGCCGAGGAACGGCACGACATGGGGCAGCACGGCGCGCAGGGTCTTGGCTTCACCGGGAGCAGGCACCGCGGTGGTCATCATGGCCATCACACCCTCCGCGCCGTCGAGACGCCGAACAGACCCTGCGGCGCCGCCAGGAGGACCACGATGAACAACGTGAACACCGCGACCGAGGAGAAGATGCCGCCGACCAGGAAGTTTGCCGCCTGCTGGAACAGCCCGAGCGCCAATCCGCCGACGATGGCGCCGCGGTTGTTGCCGAGGCCGCCGAGCGCCACCGGCACGAAGCCGTAGAAATTCAACAGCGCGCCGTTGGCGAAGAATGCCAGCAGCAATTCGCCACCGGAAAAGCCCGCGATGCCGCCGATGATGCCGGCGAGCGCGTAGCTCGCGACCCTGAGGTTACGCTCGGGCAGACCAAGCGCGCGGGCGGCGAAATTGTCCTCCGAGATCGCCAGGAACGCGCGGCCGACCAGGGTGCGGCGGTAGAGATATTCGAGGCCCGCGATGGTGATCGCGCAGGCCGCGACCGGCAGCCAGAACTTCTCGTCCCAGACGCCGCTGCCGAGCCCGATCAGGCGCGGGAACGGCTGCGGCTCGGTGCCCCATTTGATCGCCGCGACCTGCTGGATCATCAGCGCCAGCGCCAAGGTCGAGAGCACGTAGAGATGCTGGTCGAGGCTTTTCAGCACCGGCCGCACCGCGACGAACTCGGTGACGATCCCGATCAGCGCGCAGCCGATCAGGGTCAGCACGAGGCCCGCCATCACGCCCAGTCCGAGCTTCAGCGTGAACAGCGAGCCGAGCACGCCGCCGAGCATCGCGAGCTGGCCGGTGGTGAAGCTCATGACCCGCGAGGTCGAGAACATGGTGTTGTAGGTGATGCCGACGAGCGCGTAGACCGCGCCCGCCGCAAGTCCCGAGGCGAGGATCGAGGCCAGCATGAAAAATTACTCTACGCGCCGTTTCAGGAATATCCCGGCGCCAGCGCGAAGGTGCCGTTCTTGGCGGTGGACGCCTCCGACATCACGACCTCGTCGGTCGGATAGCCGTTGTGCTGGGTCGGCGTGAAGGTGTAGTCGCCGAAATAGCCCGGATATTTGTCGAGCGAATTGAGATAGGCGATGATGCCCGGGCCGTCGGTCGAGCCCGAGATCTCGACCGCCTTGGCGAACAGTTCGACCGCGTCGATGCCGCCCGCGATCCACCACAACAGCGTGTCGCTGAGCGCGATCTTGGCCCTGGTCAGCCGAGCGACCAGTTCCTCGCTCTTCGCCGGCAGCTTGCCCGAGGCGTCGTAGCTGCAGCTCTTGTAGCCGATGGCATAGACCTTCTTCCAGTTCTCCGGCTTTTCGACGAGGCCCGCGATCTCGCCCGACGACATCGAGGGATGGCCGACGAAGGGCACGTCCCAGCCCATCGTGGCGCGGGTGTTGAACATCCGCGCATCCATCCCGGTGGTGACGCTCCAGACCACGATTGCTTCCGCGCCGGCGTTCCTGGCGCGCAGCATGTCGGGGCTCACGTCGGGCTGGGTCGCGTCGATATTGGCCTGGTACACCACCTCGGCGCCGTCCTTCTTGAAGGCGGCCACTGAGGCGCCGAGTGCGGTCACGCCGTAGCCGGTGGTGTCGCCGATCACGGCGATCTTCTTCGCCTTGAGGATGTTCAGGCAGTAGTTGCGCACCGCATCGTCCCACTGGCTGTTCGACGGCGCCATCCGGAAGGCGTTGGGGTATTTGGCAGGGTCGATCAGGGTCTCCACCACGCAAGGGTGGATGTTCGGCATCTTGGCACGTCCCATGATCGGCGTCGTCGCCAGCGCCTCGCCGGAATTAAGCGGGCCCCAGATGCCGTGCACCTTGACCTGGCTGATCATCTCCTGGGTGGCGTTCACCGCCTTCGACGGATCGCCCTGGGTGTCGCGCATCACGATCTCGATCTTGCGGCCCTTGACGCCGCCGGCAGCGTTGATGGCATCGACGGCGAAGGCCACGCCGCGGTTGAAACCCAGCGTCGGCGCCGAGCTCGGCCCGGTCATCGCCGCGAGGCAGCCGATCTTGATCGGCTCGGAATCGGCCAACGCCGGCATCGGAAATGAAAATGACGTCGCGCCCAATGCGCCGGCACTGCCCAATAAAACGTCACGACGTGAAATCGCCATCAAAATACTCCCGTTCGTTTCCTTGTTCGGCGCCCGCCGTCGAGGTCGCGGACGTCGGTTTGTTGGTTCTTGCCGGCGCGTGTCCGGATTCAGCGGTCGGGATTTGAGCCGGACACAGCGTGATTGTCCAGAGCCAAGCGCGAATGATATCGGTCCACTCCAATTCCGTCTCACGCCTTCGTGCGAAGGATTGTGGAGCGCGCCTTCCTTGCCATCCGTCGAAAAGGCATCGAAGCCATGCGGCCGTGGTGGATAGCGTATGCTTCGCGGTTGCCTGCATCTGGCCGCAGCCGAAAAAGCACGGTAACGTTTGGCTTTTCGGACACGGATTTGCAGGAGACGTTGTAGTGGGTGCTTTCGTCAAGGACGGTTACGTGCCGCATGTTCAAAACCAGCTCAATACCAGGTTCGAACCTGGAGACGCGCTGACGGAGATGATCGCATTCCAGAAGGAGTTCAAGCTGTTCTCCCGGCAGCACACGCTCAGGAGCTCATTCGGCCTGCTCAACATCGCGCCCGTCGGCGAGGCCGACCGCGATGGCTTCATGCGCTATCTGGACTGGCTGCAACGGACGGATGCCAAGGTCGACGACAAGGCGACGAGCCGCAACGGCCACGATCAGATCATCGCCTCGCTGCAGCAGAACCTGGAAGGCACGAGCCCGCTGCCCGTGTACTTCACCTGGCATCCGGCGGAGCAGCCGAAGGGCGCCGTCCTGGTCACCTCCTCGGCGCCCGCCTACAATTTCTCCAGCACCAACTATCTCATCCTCTCGGTGCCCACCATGCCCGCGGGCCGGGCCAAGGCTGGGGCGCGCAAGAAGCGGGCGTGAGCGCGGATCCGCCGCGCGAGCTGCGCGCGAGCGTTTGCAGCTACTACTCGGCAAAGCTGGCTCGGCATGGTCCGACCCCCATCGGGGTCGACTGGCCGAACGCGATCTCGCAGCAGCTCCGCTTCGTGCAGCTCCTGAAGCTGTGCGACTTCTCCGCGCCCTTCAGCCTGAACGATTTCGGCTGCGGCTATGGCGCGCTGCTCGAATTTCTCGATCTGAGGCATCCGGGAGCCCGGATCGCCTACCACGGCATCGACATATCGCCGTCGATGGTGGACGCCGCGCGCAGATGCTGGAAGAACAACGCCCATGCGACGTTCGTCGTCGGCGCGCAATGCGGGCAAGAAGCCGACTACGCACTGGCGAGCGGCATCTTCAACGTCAGGCTCGGTCACCCCGTTGCCGCCTGGGAGAGCTATGTCGCGCAGATACTGACCGACCTCAACCGCAGCAGCCGGATCGGCTTCGCGGTGAATTTCATGCTGCCGCATGACGGCCGGCCTGCCGAGGACGAGCTCTATCGCACCGACCCCGAGCGCTGGATCGGCTTCTGCAGGCACGGGCTCGGGGGCGAGGTCGAGGCTGTGAGGGACTACGGGCTTCGCGAATTCACGCTTCTGGTCCGCCGCAGGCGACGCAGGCCTTTTCCGGCGGAAGCAGGGCGGCATAAGCGACCGCGCCGGTCTCGACGACCAGCGCGCGGGCACGCGTGAACAGCTCCTCCGTGCGACGAACCGGATCGTGGATCCCGGCGGCTTCGAGGGCACGCGCCATGATCATGTTCGCCCGGCATTCCGCGAGGCGGGCATGCCGCGCCACCGCCACCGCGATCGCCTCTTTGGCGACCTTGAGCGCCGCGGCCGGGCTGTTGCTCCTGAGATGGACCTCTGCAAGGAACGCGAGCATCTCGCTTTCATATTCCAGGCCGGCATAGGCTTCCCGCGCCAGCCCGATCGCCAACTCCAGTTTCTGAATCGCGGCCACGTGATCGCCGGCAAGCGACAGCGCCAGCCCCCGGCAGGCGGCCGCGTAGACGGCGACATAGGGAACGCCGCTGGCGACAGCCATCTCCTCGATGCGGCGGCTGTGCAGGTCCGCCAGCCTTTCGTCCCGGGTAAGCCAGCCGAGTTCGACATCGGCCAGATGCGGAATGAACTGCACGGCCGGATCCGGGTGTTCCTTCTCGTTCGCGATCAGCCGTTCGATGCTTCGCGTGGCAGCGGCGAAATCGCCGGTCCGGACCAGGATGCGGGCGCACAGGCTTTCAGCCCACCGCTCGACGCTGAATCCCATCAGCGCCTCATGCGCATGCTGCAAATCGGCGATGCGCGAGAGCGCCGTCTCGCCCGCCTCGAGGGCCTCGCGCAGCCTTCCGGCATAACCATAGGCCTGGCACAGGAACACCTGGAGCAGGGTCTTCAGGCTCGCATCTTCGGTCAGATCGAGCGCCTGGAGCACCTGCTTGACGTAATCGTCGGCCGATCCGGTGCACGCAACGACCCTGCCATAGACCGCGAGGAACAAGACCTGATGCAGCGTGTCCTTCAGCGCAAGCGCCAGATCCATGGCCTCCGTCGCGAAGGGTTTGACCTCCTCGGCGCCCATGCCCTCACGCCAGCCGAGGCTCACGATCTGTGCCGAGGCCCTCATGCGCAGCCGGTCGGTCTCATCATCCGTACGCGGCAGCGACTGCAGCAGCAGGCGGACCTTCTGCCACGTCTTGAGCGCCAGCCGCGAGTTGGTGTTCCCGATCCAGCTCGCAGCGCGCTCCGCATAACGGATCGCCGCGGCGAAATCCCGGGCGGCCTCGAAATGATAGGCGATCAGATCGGAATATTCACCGAGCTGATTGTGGTGAAAGCGTTCAAGCGCCCTTGCGACCGCCGCGTGGAGCTCGATCCGCCGGCCGCGCAACTGCATGGCATAGGCGACCTCCTGGATCAGCGGGTGGCGGAACGCGAAACGATCCGAGCCCGCCTCGCCTGCCGCCTCCTGGACCAGCTCGAGCTGGGCGAGCCTTCCCAGAGCATCCCGCAGGTCGGCGGGTGGCGCCCTCGTCACGTCGGCGAGCACGGAAAAGGGAAACTCCCTGCCGATCGTCGCGCCGACCTGCAGCACTTCCTTGTCCGGCGGCCGCAGGCGGTCGATACGCGCGCCGATCACCGACTGGATCGTGGCGGGCAGCGTTCCCGTCTGGTCCGGCTGCGCCGCCTCGTAATCCCCCACCCGGCCGTCGAGCTCGCCGCTGTCGACCAGGGACCGCGTCAGCTCCTCGGCAAAGAACGGGTTGCCACCGCTGCGCTCGACGATGCGGTCGCGGATCGCGCGGGTGGACGACCGGTCGCCGATCATGTCCCGGATCAGCGCCGAGACGTCCTCGTCGCGCAGCTCCTCCAGGCGGATCTCGGCGAAGTTCGTCCCGCGCGCCCATGGCGGCTGGTAGGTGGAGCGATAGGTGAGGACGAGCAGGACGCCGC
>NZ_JAFAVV010000220.1 GCF_019242285.1 Bradyrhizobium sp. | reverse complement strand
GACGGCGTCGCTGACGCCGGCGATGACGAAGATGGCGAAGGCAATCTCCATCTGGCCCGAGGCGATGGCACACACGATGACGGGCACCAGCAGGATCCGGCCCAGCGTGATCAGGTTCGGAATACTCGTTGGAATACTCACACGGCGCTTCCCGGCTACCGGTCGATCTGGCGAACAATGCCCGGCTGAACCGGTTGTTATCTACATAGTATATGCGCGCGATGCTTGCGAGCCATTGCACGGCGGCGCGATCCGACGTAACCAGCCGGTATCATTCTGGAAATGGGCATGACCGAAGGCAAGAACGGGCTCACTTATGCCGGTTCCGGTGTCGATATCGACGCCGGTAACCGCCTCGTCGATCTGATCAAGCCGATGGTGCGCGCGACCGCACGCGCCGGCGCCGACGCGGAGATCGGCGGGTTCGGCGGGTTGTTCGACCTGAGGGCTGCCGGGTTCAAGGATCCGGTGCTGGTCGCCGCCACGGATGGCGTCGGCACCAAGCTCAAGATCGCGATCGAGACCGGTATCCATGGCAGCATCGGCATCGACCTCGTGGCGATGTCGGTCAATGACCTCGTGGTGCAGGGCGCGGAGCCGCTGTTCTTCCTCGACTACTTCGCTTGCGGCAAGCTCGATCCGGAGACCGCGGCCACGATCGTCGCAGGCATCGCCGAGGCCTGCCGCGAATCAGGCTGCGCGCTGATCGGAGGCGAGACCGCCGAGATGCCCGGGCTGTATGCGGACGGGGATTACGATCTCGGCGGCTTCGCGGTCGGCGCGGCCGAGCGTGGCACGCTGCTGCCGCGCGCCGACATCGCAGCCGGCGACGCGGTGATCGGGCTTGCGTCCTCGGGCCTGCACTCCAACGGATTTTCGCTGGTGCGCAAGATCGTCCAGGAGTCCGGCCTTGCCTTCGACGCTCCGGCGCCGTTCGCACCGGTGATGACGCTCGGCGCGGCGCTCTTGACGCCGACCCGTCTCTACGTGAAGTCCTGCCTGCGCGCGATCAGGGAAAGCGGCGCGGTCAAGGGACTTGCGCACATCACCGGCGGCGGCTTCACCGACAACATTCCCCGCGTGCTGCCGAAGCATCTCGGCGTCGGAATCGACCTGCCGCGGCTGCCGGTGCTGCCGGTGTTCAAATGGCTGGCGGCGCAGGGCGGCGTTGCCGAGCTTGAGCTGCTGCGCACCTTCAATTGTGGCATCGGCATGATCGCGATCGTGCAAGCGGATGCGATCGAGAAGGTGACCGACGTCCTGGCCGCAAATGGCGAGAGCGCGACGCTGCTCGGCGAAGTCATCGCCGCGGCCGGCGAGCAGCGCGTCGTCTATGACGGCCATCTCAATCTCGAGTGACGCGATGAAGCGCCGTGTCGCCATCCTGATCTCCGGCCGCGGCTCGAACATGTCCGCGCTGATCAACGCCGCTCGCGCCGAGGACTATCCGGCCGCGATCGTCGCTGTCATCTCCAACCGGGCGGAGGCGGCCGGGCTCGCGAAGGCCACGGCGGCCGGCATTCCAGCGGAGGTCGTCGAGAGCAAACGGTTCGGCAAGGACCGCGCAGCCTTCGAGACGGCATTGCAGGCGGTGCTGGACCGGCACGGTGCCGAGCTGATCTGCCTCGGCGGCTTCATGCGGCTGTTCACGGCGGCGTTTGCGGAACGCTGGCATGGCCGGATGCTGAACATCCATCCGTCGCTGCTGCCGGCCTTTCCCGGGCTCGACCCGCACGGCCAGGCGCTCCGCGCAGGGGTGAAGATTTCCGGCGCCACCGTGCACTTCGTCACGCCCGAAACCGACGCGGGTCCGATCCTGATGCAGGGGGCGGTCGCCGTCAGCGACCACGACACCGCGGCGACCCTCGCCGAGCGGGTGCTCGAGGTCGAGCATCGAATCTATCCCGAGGCGCTGCGGCTGCTCGCCGGCGGCAAGGTTCGGCTGGTGGGGGACATCTGCGCGACGACCGTCGGTGCCGGCACCGGCAACTTCCTGATTTCGCCGCTCGTCTGCTAGCTGAATGTTCTCGGTGCACGGAAAATAAAGCCCCCGGCGGAGGCCAGGGGCGCAGCCACATTGCCGGTGCGGATCGGCGGGTTAGGAGACCTTCAGGTTTTCCGCGGAGCTCTTGCCGCGGTTTTCCACGAGGTCATATTCCACGACCTGATTTTCGTTGAGGGTCGAGAGTCCCGCACGCTCGACGGCTGAGATGTGGACGAACACGTCCTTGTCGCCGACCGTCGGCTTGATGAACCCATAACCCTTGGTCGCGTTGAACCACTTGACGGTACCCTTGGGCATCGCCTGTCTCCTGGTCTCGACACAAAAGACGCGGTCATGCTTTGCGCATGCCACGCCACAAACGGGCTTCCGGAAGTCTGCTCAATTTCCGAATCTCAGATTCAAGCTCGCGAAACGCACAGGCGAACGGCCAAAACCGATTGTGAAAGGATTGCAACACGAATTTGGGGCTTTAGCAAGATTGTGGCGCGGTCAGAGAGGCCGATTGCCGGGTTGATCCAGCGGCATCGAATTGTGGATGGCAGGCATAATGCCACCGGCGCGTTTCAGGAGATCGGAGGTCTTGATCCGCATGCCGTCAGCGGGGCGACGCTGGAGCGGTCAGGGCTTGTCGGTGCCGAGATCGGGCACTATTGGACTTTCGACGCCGGCGGCCTCGGCTTCACTCGGCCTGACCGGCGCCGCGCGCCTCTACCTCAACTACGACGGCAAGGTTCGCGAGGCGTTGCTATCGCACCAGGGCACGCTGGGCTTCGAAGACTGATGGTAGAGGCCGGTCAGGACGGGCTGGCCGCGATGTAGCCGGACAAGCCGAAGCTCTCGCGCGCGCCCTCCATCATCGGGACCAGCGCGTTCGGGTGAATGAACTCGTCCCTGAAGCAGGCATAGGTTCTGGGATCGAAAATCCGCTTCAACCAGTCGATCACGACCTTGTGCCGGTCGGAATTCCTGAACTCCTTGTGATAGGTCAGCCAAAGGTCCGCATAATGGCTGAATCCGTCCATGTCGACCGCGATCAGCGGCACGCCCAGCGCAATCGTCGAGGTCGGGAGGAAACCGATGCCCGCGCCTCGCTCGACCGCATACAGAACGCCGATGCTGGAATTCGTCTTGATGCCGACGATGCCTTCGAGCGACTTCAATCCGAGGATCCGGGCGTAGGCGCTGTCATCCACCTGCGGCGCATTCTGCTTGATGATCCTGTGATTCCTCAATTCGGCCATGGAGGAGGGCGTCCCGTACGCCTCCTGATATGCCTCCGAGGCGAAGGGATAGATATGTAGCCTGCCGAGCTTGGTAACGATGAGATCGGGATTGGTCGGTGGTTCGAGCTGGATCGCGATGTCGGATTCCAGCCGGGCGACGTCCGCCTGTTCCATCGCGCAGCGAAGGTCCACCGTGATCTTCCGATAGGTCTTCTGGAAATCGATCAGCCTCGGCAGAATCCAGAAATTGCCGGGCCCCTCGGTCACCGCGACACGCACCGTGCCGGCGGTGTCGTTGGCGGAATTTGCGGCGCGCCGGAAGACGTTGAAGGCGTGACGCTCCATCTCCATCACGTCGGTGATCATCGCCGAGCCCTCGTCGCTCAGCGTCAGGCCGCTCTGGTCGCGCAGGAACAATTTGCAGCCGATCCGCTCCTCGAGGCGGTCGATCCTGCGCATCAGCGTGGTGCTGGTGACCTGCAATTCTTCGGCGGCGTTGCGGAAGCTCTTGCACCTCGCGCACGCCAGGAAGGACTTCAAATCGTCCCAGGACGCGTCCAGGACCTCGTCGGTGCGGTGCTGCATCCCTGCAGCACCCCGTTGCAATAGTTGCTGCATACCCGAAATCCCTACCCGGTATGGTGTCTGCTCAGAGGTGGGAGGTGACGATAGATGCGCGATCCGGTTAAGAAAAGGGGCTCTTTGGCGGGGCGACACGACTTTGATTCGCTGCCGACCAATGCGGATGTCGAGGTGAGATGCGCGCGGTACACAGAGCTGCCACTTTTGGCAGAAATGGCGCATCGCCTCGTGCCGGGGGTCGAAATGTCCGCCGACACTCTTGGCAATTACTTCACATTCGATCCGGAGTCCATTCTGACGTTCGGTCGCAACGGCAGACTGCTCGGCGCGATCGCGTTCCTCTATCTCAATGACCGCGGCCATGATGCGCTGCTGCTCGACGAGATTTGTCTGACAAACCCGGAAATCGAATTGCTCGCCGCGGCCGGCGAAAAGGTGTCGGCGACGTATATCTGGGCCTGTGCGATCACCGGGCGCGGGATTTCCGGTTACGGCAAGGTTGCAGAACATCTGAGAAGGCCGCGCTACGCCAATGCCGACGTGTTCGCCCAGCCTTCGACCAGGGCGGGCCGCGACTGGCTGATCGCGACCTGCTTCGAGCCGATATCGAGCTTCCAGCCCGATCTCTGGTGCTACGAGCGGTCGTGGAATCGCCTGCCGACATCCGGAACGTCTTCGCGGATCGCAACCGGGAGCTACGCTCATGCTCGGCACTAGGCATTCGCTGCCGACGGATTCGCGCTCACGCGCCATCACCGTCCGCATTGCGCGCGATCCCAACGACCTCATGCTGGTGACGGCGATCCGTTCGGCGGTGTACCTCGCCGAGCAGGATTGCCCATTGGAAGAGGAGTTCGACGGCAACGATCTCGTTGCAGCGCACTTCATCGGTTTCATCGGCCAGGAACCCGCGGGCTGCCTGAGGGTACGCTTCTTCGGCGAATTCGCCAAGGTCGAGCGGCTTGCCGTGCGCCATCAGTATCGTCGTTCGCGGCTGTCGTTCAAGCTCGTGCAGGCGAGCGTGGAATATGTCAGGCGCAAGGGATTCAGGCGAATCTACGGCCAGGCCCAGGATCGGCTGGTGGACTTCTGGGCGCATTTCGGCGCCAAGCCGCTCGGCCACAACCGCAAGCTCACTTTCTCCGATTATTCCTACACTGAGATGGTGCTCGACCTCGAGCCCGGTCCCGACACGATCACGCTCGACAGCGATCCCTACGTCATCATCCGCCCCGAAGGCGATTGGGACCGGCCCGGCGTGCTCGATCTCTCCGCCAGCCGTGCAGCCTCGTCCCCGCTGCGCAATGTCTCGATAGGGTAGACCTGATGCTGGATCTTCACATGAATGCCTTTTCGGACAATGAGCCGCCGATCCTGATCTGCGCGGACCTGCAGATCGAGTATCTCACCGAGGGCCGCAGTCACGTGATCTCCGATGCCGAGGCGATCATGTCGCGTTGTCTCGAATTGATGACATTCTGGCGCGACCGGCTCTGGCCGGTCGTGCACCTGAAGCGGATCGCACAGGCCGCCTGGTTCAATCCGGCCTCGAACCTGACCAACTGGATCACTGAATTGAAGCCGAAGCCGGGCGAGCTCGCCTTCGAGCATCCGCTGCCGTCGGCCTACAGCTCGGCGCGTTTCGCCGAATACATGTCCAACATCAGGAACCTCCGCTGCGTGGCGCTGGGGTTTTCGCTGGACGAGACCATTCTCTCGACGGTCGTCGAGGGGTTTCACCGCAGTCACCGCTACCAGGTCGCCAGCGACGCGGTGGCTTGCCGCCGCGGCATGGGCGATGCGCTTTCCTACAAGCAGGCCGTGATCAGGGTGATCGGCAATTTCGCCGGAATCGAGGAAAGCGCCGGCCTCATCGGCGCGAGCGGCGGGGTTCTGCTGTCGACCGACGGTCGTCTGCTGCAATGAGCGTTCATTTCACCAGCCGCTCGGCGAGTTCGATGATCATGCGTCGGTCAGACAGGTCCGTGATCTTGTTGAATGCAATCACCAGCCGCAAACCCTCGGCGACCGTCGGATCGAGCTGATTTTCCCGAAGCTGCCGCGACAGTGTCTCAGCGGGAGGGTCGGATCTGTCCGTGCTCACCCAAAGCTCCAGCAACGAGTAGAAAATGATAACCCGCGAGGATGATCTCAAAGAGCTGGCAACCAGCCTCAGCGCGGCCATCGTGAAAGCGCGTCAGCTCAACTTACCCACCAGTGCCTACATCCTGTCAATGGCGCTTGTCGAAGTGTCCCAGGCGCTGAAGGGCGCCGTTCCGGATCGCGACGAGGGCAGCGCCGTGCGGTAGCGATCCACGCCGCGCCTCCGGCATAGTCGAGGTTCTCATTCACTCAAGCGGCGGTAACCGGCGGTGGATTCCGGACCGGGGCTGCCGGAAACATGGTCAGTTCCGATCGACCCTGACGACACGGCCACGCTCGATGGCGAGCGCCAGCCGGCCGTGCTTCAGTGCGAGCGCCGCCTCCCCGAACAGCTCGCGGCGCCAGCCATGCAGGGCAGGCACGTCGGCCTCGTCATCGGCTGCGATCTGCTCGAGATCGTCCACGGTCGCGATCACCTTGCTCGCGACCGCGTGACGCTCCGACGTCATCCGCAGCAGCACCTTCAAGAGCTCGACGATCGCCGCGCCGTTGGCGTTGTTGCGGGGCTTTTCGAGCTTCGGCAACGTCGTCGCATCGCGCGCGAGCCCGCGCTGCACCGCCGCGACGATGTCGGCGCCCCATTTCGAACGGTCGAAACCTTTCGGCAGCGAACGAAGATTGGCGAGCCGTTCCAGCGAGGTCGGCGCGTGGGTGGCGATGTCGCCGACCGCGTCGTCCTTCAGCACGCGGCTGCGGGGCACGTCGCGGCTCTGCGCTTCCTGCTCGCGCCAGGCTGCGACCTCCATCAGCACCGCAAGCTCCTTCGGCTTGCGCACCCGCGTCTTCAGCCGCTCCCAGGCGCGCTCGGGATGAAAGTCGTAGGTGCGCGGCGAGGTCAGAACCTCCATCTCCTCGCTCACCCAGTCGTTGCGGCAGCGCTTCTTGAGATCGGCGTCGAGCGCGCCGAAGACGTCGCGCAGATGGGTGACGTCGGAAACCGCATAGTGGATCTGTTCTGTGGTCAGCGGCCGCTTCGACCAGTCGGTGAAGCGGTGGGTCTTGTCCGGCCGGTGGCCGGTGATGCGCTCGACCAGTTGGTCGTAGGCGATGCTGTCGCCATAGCCGAGGACCATCGCCGCGACCTGGGTGTCGAAGATCGGGTGCGGCACGATGCCGGCCTGGTGCCAGACGATCTCGATGTCCTGCCGGGCGGCGTGGAACACCTTCAGCACCTTCTCGTTGGCCATCAGCTCGAAGAAGGGTTTCAGGTCGATGCCCTGGGCCAGCGCGTCGACCACCACGGCCTCATCAGGGCTCGCCATCTGCACGACGCAGAGCAAGGGGTAGTAGGTGGTTTCGCGCAGAAACTCGGTATCCACGGTGATGGTGGGATGCCGGGCGAAGCGGTCGCACACGGCGGCGAGTTCGGCGGTGGTCGTCGTCACATTCATGTCAACAGGCGTTTGGCTGAAAGCGCTGATATGTCAAGGGGCTTGAGGCGACCACGTGCCCTACATTTCAACCATGCGAGGGCCTTGCTCCGCCGCCTGGCGAGCGCCCCCACGCCCTGATCTCCGGCGGCGCGTCAGTGCGGACGGACGCGGTGCGAACGATCGGAGGCAGGCACGGCGATCACGACGACACAAAGCGCCAGCATCATCAATCCCATGAACTCGAAAACCAAGGCGTCCACGGCAATATCCTCCTTACAAAGTGGTTAGGTTTGTAGGGAGTGCGTTGACCGCTTCTTAACGGACCTCGCCGGGACGCTCGCTTGGTGTACGACCCGTTAACACAGCTCAGGTTCCGCAGAATGTCTGCAGCACGCGCTGCTCGGGCCTGGGCGGCTCGGCATAGGCCGCGAAGGCCGGCCGGTCCTCGTAAGGCGTTGCCAGCACCAGGTTGAGTTCCTCAAAAGCTGTGGTGTCGTCGTTGATCGCAGCCTGGATCACGGCCTCGATCCGGTGGTTGCGCGGGATGAAGGCCGGATTGACATC
>NZ_JAFAVV010000506.1 GCF_019242285.1 Bradyrhizobium sp. | reverse complement strand
ACGGCGGCAAGGGCGGCATTGAAGTGCGGCCGACGGCCGAAGAGCGGACAATTGCCAAGGAGCAGCACTTCGCCCCGACCCCGCTGCAACGAAAGCAAGTCGAAGTGGCAAGTCAGGATCCGAGCCTGTTCAAGCGAGCCAACAATGGCGTGCCGCCTGTTGGCGCAACGGCGCGTCCCGGCGAACTGAAAGGGCCGGGCGTGGTCAACGCGCGGCCGGCCGGCGAGGTCGCGCCTGCGAATGGCGCGCGGCCGCCGGCTGTAGAGCCGGCAAGACCGGGGCTGGCGCCGGCGGAGGCGTCTCACGCGCTCCCGGTCCCAGGCAAGGAAATTCCCGCGCCTAATTCCGTTCAGCAGAACAGACCTGCTGTCGAGGAGAAGCGCACGGCGCCTGCCGAGACAAGGGTTGAGCCGCGGCCGGAAGCTGAGCCGACAAGGCCCGCCGCCCGGGAGAACAGGCCGGCGTCGGAAGAAAAGAAGCCTGAGGAAGTGCGCAGGGAAGAGCCCAAGCCGGAGCAGATGGCCCGACCTGAGCCTGCGGCACGGCCGGAAGGACGACCCGAGCCTGCGGCGCGGCCCGAAGCGCGACCAGAGCAGATGGCTCGCCCCGAAGTGAGGTCACCGGCGCCGCCGCGGACAGCGGCCCCTCCTCCACACCCCCCGGCCGGCCATCCGGCGGAAGAGAAGCGCCCGGAGCGTTAACGATCGCATCCACGCCCCGCCGGTGCTTCCCCGCGGGGCCGTGGGCGGAAGACGGTCTATTTATCGCAACAGCTTGCGGCTGACACATCTAGTCGATCACTTCGTCGGCGCGAGCGAGCAAGTTACTCCGATCTCCCGACCGACCTCGGACGCAAGAAGGGCCGCCGCCCGGCCCCGAAGGGGCGACCGGCGCGCCCGAGGTCAGCGACAAGGACGCCCGCAAGGCCGCCGCGGAGTCGGAGCACGGGCAGAAGCGGCGCGATGCCGAGCGCCGCAAGGAAGAGGCGGCAAGGGAGAAGGAGCGTGCCAAGCGCGAGAAGCTGGTCGCGAAGGCGCAGGCGCTGCGCCGCGCGCGGGAATAGGCCGGGAAGGCCGGATTAACCATCGCGATTCCTTGCCAAAAAAATTTTGCGGCGGGGCCTTGAAACTTTTTCCGGCCTTCCAAATTTTTTCGGCGTCGCCATCGCGGCGGCTGGGACGCTTTCGGGGTCCCGCGACTTGAGTCGGGCGCCGGACGGTGTCCGGAGCCTGCTCGTACCCATCTTGCTCCAAGGAGGATTTGGCTATGAGGTATGATTGGACTCCCCTCTGGAGGTCGACCATCGGGTTCGACCGCCTTTTCGACGTTCTCGACGAGGTCCAGCGGACCGCCGAAGAGAGCTATCCCCCCTACAACATCGAACGTCTCGACGAGAACCGCTTCCAGATCTCGGTGGCGCTCGCCGGCTTCACGCCGGACGAGGTCGCGCTGACAGTCGAGCACAACGTGCTCACGCTGGAAGGCCTCAAGGGCGAGAAGGAGGGCAAGACCTTCCTGCATCGCGGCATCTCGGCGCGCAACTTCAAGCGCCAGTTCACGCTCGCCGACCACGTCGAGGTCAAGGGCGCCCGCTTCGAGAGCGGCCTGCTCGTCATCGACCTGGTGCGCGAGATCCCCGAGGCGATGAAGCCGCGCCGTATCGAGATCAACGGCGCCGCCGCCAGCAACGTGACCCAGATCGAAGCCAAGGCCGCCTGATTACCGGACCAGGCGAACAAGGTTCGATCCAGGCCGCGCGGGCCATCCCGCGCGGCCATCCCCCAACGCGTCTTTGAAATGGAGGCAGCCATGCGGCGGACGACCGCGATCGACGACAACGTATTCGATTTCGACTACCTGCTTCATCCCGGTACCCGGTTCGAGCACCGCGGGATGTGGTCTCTCATCCGGGCCTGAGCCTCGGGGAGAAGCGGGCCATCCTGGCGTCATGGGCCTCGGACGCATCGGCCATCGCGTCCTGTCCCTCGCTGCGGGCGCCCGAAGGATTGAAGGGGCCGGTCACCATCGACGAGATACTCGAGGCGCTCTGCGCGCTCGATGGCGGCCCGAGGCCTCCGCCCGGCGGCAAGCCGGTGCGGCTTCGGTCGGCCGAGCGGCGCGCTGCGGCCTGAAGCGAAGGTGACCAAGATGTTCGACGAAAACCTCGCCCGCATCCGCACCCACCGCAACAACATCCACCGCTACCGGTGGCTGCTCCGGACGGAATTGTCCGATCTCGAGCGCGATTTCATCGAGAAACGGATGGCCGACGAGCAGGCCGCGCTCGATGCCCTGGTTGCCGAAACCTTCCCGGTGGCATTTCCCCTTCCGAAAGATCCGTCATCGGCTTCCTCGATCATGGGAGCGGCGTCATGAGCGACGTCCGAGACCTGCTGATCCACGGCAGCGAGAAGGTCATACGCCACTATCGCCTGCTGCTGGCGAGCGCGAAAAGCGAAAAGGAGCGCGAGCTCTATCGGAGCCGGATCGAGCGGGAGGATCGATTGCTGGAAGACCTCAGAGGCGGCTCGCCCGGCCGGTGTGCCGCCTAGCGGCATGACTCCTTCGGCCAACCATCTCGGGCCCGAAACCGCCGGCACCGATTATCGTTGAAGATCTTCCGCAGGAACGTAGCCATCGCTGGATGCGCGCCTGTGGAGGAGGGAGAAACCGTGCGGCACCGTGCTCGCGATTGCGAGCACGTTGATGGAAATGGATTGCCTTAGCGATGCTTTTGCGGAGCCGGATGTGGCCGTGGCGCAGGATGCGGTCGCGGTGCGGGATGCGGCCGCGGCGGCGACGCACGTCGGGGCGGCGCGGGACGGGCGACATGCGGCGGTGGAGGACGGCGAGGCGGAGCCGTCGCTGGCCGATGCGGGGCAGGGCGTGCCACGCGCGGCGCGGGCGCCGGACGCTTGACCACCTGCGGGGCTGGCCGCGCGATCTGCGGCTTGGGCGGGGACGCCATCTTCCGTTTGTCCTCCGTCCCGGCCGCGCCTGCAGCATTGGGTTTGCCCGCGGCTGGTAGCGCGTGTCGCGGCGCCGGCGCTGCAATCGGCTTGCCCGGATGTGCCGCGACGATCCCGGCGCCGCTGAACTGCGCGGGATGCGCCGTTGCGGCCACCGCCGGATGTCCGTGATTATGAGCCAGCGACATCGCGGGATTCCACATGGCGGTTTCGGCGTGCCGCGTCTGCTCCCCGGTCGGCGGGAGGTGGCGCTGCTTCTCTGCGGCGATCTGTTCCGGTGTCGGCTTCGCCGTGGTGCCGCCGGCGCCGCCATTGTAGCTCACGGTGATGTGGTTGTTGATGACGGTCTTGTTGTAGACGTTGGTGATCGAGACGTTGGTGATGTTGTTGACGGCGCGGTTGTAGAAGAAGTGATGGTCGCGCCAGTAGCCGCCTTCATAGCCGAAGCCGGTGTAGCCGAAGCCGTAGCAGATGCCGCCGTAGAAACCGACGGTCGGCGCCCAATACCCGGTGTGGAAGGCGTAGAAGCCGTCGCTCCAGCCCCAATAGCCGGGTGTCCACAACAGCTCGGGCTCCGGCGGCAGCACCCACGTGCCGGGCACCCAGTAGTAACCGATGTCGTCGCTCCACGCCCAGTACCCAGGGACCCAGATGTAGCCGGGGCCGGGAATCTCCGGTTGCTCGTAGACGGGTAGCGGCGGCGGCACGGCATCGACGGTGATGCCGATCGCGATCTGGGCGTTTGCGGCCGGAGGCGGCGAGAGACCGCAGAGGCTGAGGGCGATGACGAGAGATAGTCCGGCGATGCGGCGCATGGCGCACACTCCAATCGATCTATTTCATCCCCGCCCGAGTAGCCGAATAGGCATGACGACCTGAACCAGTTGTGAATGCGCGTGTTCATGCGCGATCACGAGATCGCGGGTGATGGGCCGCTGTGATTCTTCACGGGGAGCGGAATGCGATCGTAAAGTCTCGTTCACACCGAGTTCATCGGAAGAGGCGCAGCGTCCGGGACGAGCAGTATCGCGATGCTGTCCTGAATGAGATGCGCCTGGCAGGCGAAGCCGAAGCATGCCAGAACAATTTGAGCCAAACATGGGGATTGGTTGGTGCCTGTTTCTCGTTACGCGTGTGCGGCTTTTTCTTCGTTGTTTCTGATGGCCGCCGGGCTCGAAGCTGCCGCTTCGGATCAGGGCATTCCAGAAGGCTCGTTCAACAAGGGCCAGATCAGCGCGCGCTCCGCTCTGACCTTTCGTGGATGGGGTATGTCGCTGGCCTGGGAGGCGAACGATCTCTACGGCGGCGGACGTCAAGCCGCGAAGATCAAGGACCCTGCCCAGCAAAGCGCGTACATGGACCTGCTGTTCGGGGATCCCGCAACGCGCCTGACCCTTGGCTTCAACATCGCGCGCTACAACATCGCGGTCGGCGACGATCCGAAGCATGCGCATATGCGCGCCGATGCCCAGATGGAGGGTTATCAATCCGGTCCGGGTGCGGCCTTCGACTGGACGCGTGATGCGACCCAGCGGCGCATGCTGCAGGAGGCGAAGCGACGCGGCGCGAACATCTTTGAAGCGGTCTCCTATCCACCGCCTTACTGGATAACGGTGAGCGGCTGCTCGTCGGGCAGCAAGGAACGCGGGCAGGATAATCTCCGTCCCGACATGCAGGAGAGCTTCGTCAACTATCTGGCGACGGTCGTGAAGCATTTTCGTGATGTGGAGGACATCCGCTTCGAGAGCGTCGAACCCTTCAACGAGCCGGACGGCAACTGGGGCGCCGGCGGCAGCCAGGAAGGATATTCCGCTCCAATCGCAACGCAGAATGCAGTTGTGCCCATGCTCAGGAGCCGCCTGCAACACGATGGCTTGGACACCTTCGTCGCCGGCGTGGATACGAACAATATCTCGACGGCCGTCGGCGATTTGAAGCAGCTCAAATGCTGCGGCGGTGGCCGCGATCGGCCGGCTCGACACTCATGACTATCACCACGACGTCGGCGATCTTGCGGAGTTGAAGGAGTACAGCTCGCTCGCGGAGAAGCTTCACAAGCCGATCTGGATGAGCGAGCTCGGCTGCTGTAAGGACCAGAAGGAAAAGGACGAAATGTGGGGAGCCTGTTCATGGCGGATTCCATCCGCATGGACCTGCGCGACCTCCGGGCCGAGGCCTGGGTGCTTTGGCAGCCGGACTGGGAGGTGATCAGATTCGATCCGAACGGAGGCCCGCCACAGCTGCAAAAGCAATATTATGCGCTGGCGCAATACACGCGCTTTATCCGTCCCGGCTTTCAGATCATCTCGGCAGGCGGAGCGTATGATACGCTCGCAGCCTACTCTCCCGCCTTGAAGCGGCTGGTTCTGGTGACGACCAACCGGGATGCGCCCGGCAAGGATGATCTCGACCTGACGCCCTTTGCAGGGCTGCCCGCACAAGTGACCGCCTATCGCACGACCTCGGATGCATCCATCAACCTTCGCGAGGAGACGATCGCGCTCTCCGGCGATAAGCATATCGTCAATTCGTTGCACCCCCGCGTTCCATCACGACTTATGTGATCGACGGCGTGGTGGCGCGATCCGATGCATTGATCGACAGGATCGAGGGCGTGCATCAAGTCGTCTCTCAGGCCGCACATCTTTGCCTGAATGTCACCACCAACTCGACGATCTCCGGGGCTGCGATCATTCCGTTTTCGTGCGGCGCCTACAGCAACGAGGCATTCGATTTTGTGAACAGGGGTGGAGGGTTCTATTCTATCCACACGGTAAATGCGGTCACGGGATTGTGCCTGAACGTGTCGAACGGCCCGAAATCTGCCGGTGATGGCAGGACGCGCGGCGGTCCGGGCAATCTCATTCAATGGGGCTGTGGAGATGGTCATCTTCCGGCGAATGAGCTGTTTCGGCTCGAGGCGGCGACGTCTGGCACCTATCATATCCAAGTGAAGAGCAGCGATCTTTGTCTCGAGGATCCGGGTGCGGGCGGGACATTGCGCCAAAACTACTGCGATCCGGCGTCCGAAAAGCAAAGATTTACACTCGGCGATTGAGGGATGGGGCCCGGCACTATTTCAGCCTTCGCCTGCGCCCGCACGTGACGCTTGTCCTTCGTGTCGACAAATGTCGCCGCAGCGGCCGGATGAGACCCCGTGAAACCTTCGGTGGCTATACGCTCCGCATCGAAACCGGGGACCGAAGGGAACCGAGCGTCTCCAAAGCGGATTGACTGTGCGGTTTCGTAAGTTCGAAGCGGCACGCGGGAGGTTGACCATGGCCGATGTCCTCGAGACGACCGTCGCTCCATCGGCCATCGAGCGGGCCATGACGATCTTCGAGAAATTCAAGGAGCGCGATCACTCCGAACTCGTCCAGGCGCGCAAGGCGCTCACCGATCACATTTTCGGCCAGGTCGCCGGCGGCCAAACGGACGAGGAACGGTTGGTGGTCGCGGGATTGGCGCACCTCAAATCGATCGAACGGATGAACGCCGAAGCGACGAAGAACCTCGCGCATTCGGGCGGCCAGGGCGAGCCGGAGGACGGTGGGCCGTCTTCGCAAAAACCGTGACCGTCGGAGAAGGCATCGAAGTCGTCCTGGGCGTCGTTTTGGTCGGACTCGCGCTGCGGGACGTCTTCGACACGGTCGTGGTCCCGGGCGAAAGCAAAGGCGCCTTGCGCGTCGCCCGCCGGCTCCTCTTCGCGATGCTGCCCGTTTGGAAGCGGATGCGGCGAGGCAAGTCCGGCGTCTCGACCAGCTTCGCGCCATCCGTGCTGATGGCCTCGTTCGTGGTCTGGATGGAGTTGCTGCTGGTGGGCTTCGGCCTCGTCGCGCACGGGCTGGGTAGCTGGTTCTCTCCACCGGCCGACAGCTTCGAGCAGGCGGCCTTCATCGCGGGCAGCGCGCTTGCGACTGTCGGCCTGTCCGGCATCGAGGCACATGGTCCCGCGCGCTGGGTTCTGGTTGCCTCCGGCCTCTGCGGCTTGGCGGTGCTGACGATGGCGGTGACCTATCTGATCGAGGTGCAGGAGGGGATCGCCCGGCGCGACGCCGGCGTGCTCAAGATCACGACCGCCTCCGGCCAGCCGCCCTCGGCGCTCGGACTTCTTGAGCGCTACGCGGACCTCGACGCTCCGGAGGAGATGCGGCGCGCCCTCTATGACGGGCGCGACTGGTGCGCCTCGGTCCTGCAAAGCCACGCCTCCCATCCGTCGCTGGTATACTTCCGCTCGGTAGGAACCGGCGCCGGCTGGCCGGCGGCGTTGGGGACGATCATGGACCTCGCCTTGATTTTCGAGCTTCTCATCGACGACCCGAGGAGCCGCGCGGCCGCCGTCCTGCTGCGCGACGAGGGGATGCGTCTCGTCGGAGAAATCGCTGGCCTGATCGGTCTGGAGCCGAAAACCGACGATACGATTGCTTCGGACGTCGAGGCGCTCTGTGGCCGCCTCTCGGCGGCCAGATACCGGCTGAGGCCGGACGCCGATCGCGAGGAGTTTGTCGCCAAACGGCGGGAGCACGCGCGCTGCATCGAGGCCATCGCCGAGCATCTCGGCACGCCCGCGGCGCCGCTGCTGTCGTAGGCCGCTGGTGCGGGGGGCCGGCTAGCGCAATGGCATCCCCTCGGCAAGGGAAGACCGCATCGACATAGCGGCGCCCATTCTGATCGAGTGAAGGAGGACGAGCGGCCCTGTCGTCGGCGGAAACGTGGTCAGGAACGGCGGATGCGTCCTGTTTCGCGTCACGGCTCGCCCCGAGGGAATGACAACTCGCAAACCAGTCCTTCCGGCCTCCATTGCCGGGTGCTGGTTCCGCGCAGCGTGCGGATGACGCTGTCGATGGCCCCGGTCCCGAACCCCTTGCGCGTCGGCTCCTTGACGGGCGGACCGCCGCTCTCCGACCAGCACAGCACCAAGGCGGCGGTATCGTCCATATTCCAGCGGATATCGAGCCGGCCCGATGGCGTCGACAGCGACCCATATTTGGCTGAATTGGTCGCAAGCTCATGCACGGCGACCGCGATGGCCTGCGCCAGCGCAGCCGGCAGGCGGACGTCGTCCCCGGCGATGCAGATATGTTTGCCCTCCACACTTGCGTAGGGGCGCAACTCCTCCTCGACGAGAATCTGGAGACTGGCGCCCGTCCAGCGCGACGCCGAGAACAGCCGCTGCACGTTGGCGAGTGCGCCGAGGCGTCCCTCGAACGACGCCTGGAATTCCCCGACCGTGTCCGCCTTGGTGAGCCGCAGCATCGCCTGAATCACCGCGAGCAGGTTGTTCGACCGGTGATCGACCTCGGAGGTGAGCAGCTTCATGCGCTCCTCGGCCTGTTTGCGGGCCGTGATGTCGACCAGCATGTTGACCGCGCCGATCAGCCGGCCGTGGTCGTCGCGCAACGGGGTCGGATAGGGCATGAAGCAGATCCGGGAGCCGTCGGGCCGTTCCGCGACGGCCTCGGCATCGCGCACCGGCCGGTTTTCCTTCAACGCGACGGCCATGGGGCATTCTTCGTGCGGCAATGGCGTACCGTCCGGCAGATAGAGCTTCCAAGTCACGCACCACATGTCGCCGATCTTCGGCGTGCGTCCGGCGAAATCGATGCAGGCGTGGTTGAAGAAGGTGAGGTGGCCCTCCGCGTCCGTGGTGTAGATCGCGGCCGGCAGTGCCTGCAGCAGGTCGCGAAATCGCCTCTCGGAATTCCTGTCGGGGTTGCTGCGAACGGCCGCGTGCCGGGCGGCGATCTCGCCGATGGCGGCCTCATCCGAACGTACTTCAAACAAGTCCAGCATCGGAGTTGGCGATCTACCTCAGGGAGAGACAGGTTTAATCCGCCAACGGCGCAGGCGTTCCGTCGCGAGCGCGCAAATGATGGCAGCAGGTCATCCGTCGTCGAATGCCATCGAGAATACGCTCGCGTCCAGCCGGCCTTGGATCCGGAGCGGCCCTCCGCGGGATATCCGCAGCCGGCTGGGCGAGGATTACGAGCGACATTTCAATTCGTCTGGCAACGGAGCTATGGGTTAACTGGTAGCCAGCGACCGTCTGCAACATCGGGTATAACTCTCGTCTCTCGTGGCATCTCTAAGTCGTTGCAACCCCAACGAAGCCAGATACAAGCGGGACTACGCCTTCCGAGCGCAGGTGCGCGCGGCACTGGAGAAGGCCCGCCAGCCGAAGCCGAAGGGACCGTGAACATGGGACATGCGCAGCGAACTGCCGATGAACGGCCTCAGGACACTGCCGAGGATATGACCATCTGCGGAGGAGACGATTTTCTCGCGGAGCGAGGCATCGCCGATCCGGATGAATTCCGGGTCAAGAGCCATCTCTGTCACGAGATCGCGTCCATCGTGGAAGCCCGCAAGCTGACCCAGGCTGCCGCCGCCGAACTCACGGGGCAGAAGCAATCGGACCTGTCGAGGATCATCAACCATCGCCACAACGATTACTCGGTCTGGCGACTGATGAAGATGCTTTCCGCCCTCGGCGCCGACGTCCTGATCACCGTCAATCCTTCCGGCGCGTTCGAGAAGGGCATCGTCTACTCGAAGAACGTGGATGATCACGAGACGGTCGAGCCCGAGGCGTCGATGGACGAAGAGCAGGAGATGGACCGCGCACCGGACATGCGCCCATAACCCTCTGGGCGGCGAAGTCCGGCCCTGTTGCTCTTGCCGGCGAATGGGTCGTGTGCCGGGGGTGAGTTGTGGCGTCTGCGTTTGCGCCTTGGGGGCGCACTCGGTCGGGGCTCGGCCAATCTCGCCGCCGAATCATTCAACTCGGTGACGTTCAGAGCCTGCGCTATCGCGGCGACCAATTTAGACGGCGCGAAAGGCTTCTGAAGCACAATGCTCCCGGTCACCCCTTTCGCCTGCCACTCGTGCCCGTGGGCGCTGGTCATGTAGATGATCCCGAGCTTGGCATCCATGGCGGGCGACCTGCCAGCCGTCCAGTCGACCGGAAAGCTTGATCTCGGTCAGGATCACGCGATACGAACGACCGGCCCCGAGAACCTCGAGCGCCTCTTCGCCGCAAGGCGCCACGGCCGACATGAAGCCGGCTTCGGCCAGGGCGTCGTCGAAGCTCTGCACGATTTCATTGTCCTCGACGACGAGAATCGCGATCGGATCGACCACTTCTGCCGCTCCTCGCTTTCAGGTGCGCCCAGCCAAATCTACGCCCGCGCGGCATACTTGTCTTCGGGAAATTCGGGCTGGTGATCCCATTTCAGCATGTGTGCAAACAGCCTCAAAATTCAACGGCCCTAAGCGAGCGGCAGCGCGATTTCGCACGTGAGCCCCTTGGCCCGCCAATCGAGCCGCAGCTCGCCCCT